>JBFMFJ010000201.1:0-6603 GCA_040752235.1 Candidatus Zixiibacteriota bacterium
ATGATATGTTTGCATCCTGATTTAACCGCGGAATCGAGAGCCTCTTTGATAAACGGAGGAGTATAGCGCATACCCAGCAGAGTATTGATATTTGCATATTTGGTTTTTAGATTCCGTGCGACACCTTCGGCGGCCAGGCGGCTCCATTTCAGCAGTGGCGATCCACCTCCGATAGCGCGGTAATGTTCACGCGTTTTGGGGGCGCGTCGTGAGGATATCAGTCTGGCCAGCGGTTTTTGCAGAATAAAGGAAAGCGGCAGCTTAATTATGTTCTTGTCGGAGAATATATTATATAAATATGATTCAATCGCCTCAAGCTTTTCCGGGCCGCCCATATTGAGAAACATGACCACCCATTTTTCAGCGACGAAATTAAAACTGTTACCGGGATTTCCCAGGTATCGGGCATCAGCCTTTAGCTTTTCAAGTATCGTATCGAGCTTCATTTTTTTATCCGTTTTCTCTGTTGGCAGATAAGATAGTGAAAATATTTTCATCCGCAGAGGTTTTATTTATTCTTTTCCCGCAATAAAACCGAGATTCCGGGTTTATCAAAGGTCTCCATCTACCCACTCAATCTTCATATCATAGGCAATAACACCAAGTCGGCGATACAGTTTCAAAAAAACTATCGAAATTTGACAAAATAATATGCGGCTTATATTCTCTATTTCTCAAATAATAACTATTTTCATTCGGGGATATTTCGCCAATGATCGGGTAAAACCGCTTGACAATGACGCCATTTTTGTCTAATATATTAATGTAATTCAAAATGGTCCGGTGGGAACTCGAGCACACTCCCGCCATGTCAAACCAATAATATAATTAATGAGATTAAATACTTGCTTAATCTTGTTTAATTGATTCCGGGAGCCCTGAGTTTGACATCATTGATATTGACTGACAGGCGACACCCAACTGTCTATTGCGGCCATTCCGGAAGAAACGGGGCAAAGGGGGCAGGATTCTCCTAAGATTCAATCAGATTTCATATTTAACAGTGCCTTACGGGGGAATTTTATTAATAAATGATTTTTTCCTTTCATATAATCATTATTTCGGGGGAGAGATGGCGACTAAATTGTTAAGGTTTCAGCTTTTATTACTGCTTGTAATCGGAATCAACTTATCAGGCCCGGTTGCGGCTATCGAGACGGATATCCGGGCAATCAATCCGGCGGGCGAAAATGCGATAATGCCGAATTACGCTGAACCGCCCGCGGTTGTTATTGTCGATGACGATTTCACGGGCCAGGAATCGGTCGATGCTTACAACAGCGCCAACGGGACCAGCTATGTCTGGGGGTATGATGCCTTTGCCACTATTCCGGAGGCCATTGTCGGAGCCGATATCCGGACAATTTATGTGCTTGACGGCTTTTATCATGAACCAATTAATATCGAGGGCGCATCACCGGGGGATAAATCAATCTCGATTTCAATCATAGGCTCCGGTCAGCTCAATACCGTCTTTCAGCCGACGGCAACGGTTGCCTGGAATGTCGGCGGATACAACCGTCAGGCGGCCATCAGAGTGGTCAATGCCGCCGTGACAATTCAAGACATGACCATGGATTTCGATATAATCAAAGCCAGTGAGACAGCCGGTATATTGTACTGGAATGCGACCGGTGAAATTTCGGGTTGTCTGATTCAAAACATGAATGTCCCGGACAGTTTCAACGGTTATCGGGAAATAACCTGTTATCTCCGGGCACCGGATTTTACGCCAGCGGATCGAGCTCATGTCGATATACTTGACAATACCTTCATAAAGACCGGCCGAATCGGGATTGTCACACATGATTATATCGATGCCCTTATTGACGGTAACAGTTTCGATAAAGTCGATGATGATTTCGGCTATGGCATCGAAATGGGTTCGGCTTCAACCGGCATTATAAGCAACAACATTTTCGCCAATTATGACACCTGGGCCGCCTCGGACGCTTCAACGGTAGCGGCAATCCTGGTGGAAAATCTTTTCACGCAAACCGTTACGATCCCGATCGAAAAGACGGTTTTAATCGAGAACAATGAGATGTATCACTGCCAGTATGGTATATATCTCGGTTCGGATTATATCGGGCTGGCCGGTGATGTTGATATCAATGCCACCATTAAAAACAACAACATTCATGATAACGTAACCACCGGTTCCTATTCGGTCGGCGGTATGGTTATTGTTGAAAAAAATATGGCGGCAGGATCATCGGTAAGCGCCCTCATCGACAGTAATCAAATAATCAATAATGTCTACAACGGAATATATATGTACACCGAGGGAAGCGGGGATATCACGGCCGAGATCACATACAATACAATAGAGGGGCAGTATAATGGCATACGCGTGGCGGAGTTTATCAGCAAGGCCTCCAACTACGACCTGACTGTTCATCACAATATCCTCAGCAACAGCATCAACGCCCGCGATGATATCGCCGGCGGATTCTGGGATGACGGGATATCGACCGGCAATTGCTGGTCCGATTTCGAGATTAACTCCGGTTATCCCGATCAGTATAATGTCGATGGTAATGCCGCGACAATTGACCGTTTTCCCAACGTCTACTGCGGCGACCTGTGTGATTGCATTCCCGGCAATGCCAACAATGACGCATCCCTGAACATTCTCGATATTACTTATCTGATAACATATATCTACAGGAGCGGACCGGCGCCAATCCCGTATACGACCTGTTCGGGCGATGCGGACTGCAACTGTAATATCAACCTGCTTGATGTGACCAGATTGTTGACATACATCTATAGATCGGGTATGCCGCCCTGCGACTGTCAGACCTGGGTGGGCAACTGCGGCTGGCCCCCGACAAAGTCAATTTTAGAAAATTCCGCACTCATGTGGCATCAGATGGCCGAGTCAATCGCACCGCCCGCGGGATTGACCGGCCAGGAGGAAGAAACCATTCACCCAGCGCCCGCCTATCGGTGAGCGATCTTCCTCTCAAAGGGACCTGCCGGCCGGCGGGTCCTTTTTTTTGGCCAAAAGCCCGGCCGGCCGGACCAGGGGCTTGCGATTCGGGCCACAGTCTCAGGATAGAATACAGAAATCATCCTTTTTCGTAATGGACTGTAATACCTTCGGGTTACACCAAATCAGGAAATATCGAGATTAATGAAACGGTATAATAATTAATATACTCCATTTTATCCTGCATTTAAATTGGCTTGTACAAGACATTAAGCAATTTTTGCTTTTTTAAGAATTCCTCTTGACTTTCGCCGAGTCTGTGATATTTTTCACAAGAGAGCTGATAGAGTTTATTGATATATTTATTGCTTACGGCAATTGAGGGTTAGCAAAATAAGGCAAACATTTCGACTAAAATAGAGTAGTATGCCTCCTTCGTCGCCCGAAAAAGCTGCAACCACATTTGATTTCGGCCCGTACAACAAGGACCATTATCGGGATCTTCAGCGCCGAAATGTAATCCGCCTTTTATTGACATATTTGTTACCGCTGGTTCTTCTTGCAATTTATTTCATTTTTCAAAACAACGCGATAATACTGGAAAGCCGCCGACTGCACCTGAAGGGTATTGCCGAGAATCAGGCCCGGACTCTGGATCTGTTCCTGACTGAGCGGCTTGTCAATTTATCCAATTTGATAGATGATCCCAAACTTCAGATTCCGCCTGTATCCAGTATCATGCAGGATTATCTCAGGCATCTGAGGAAAAACAGCGACGCTTTCGTGGATATCGGTTTTTTCGATTCCGCGGGCGTACAAACATCCTATTCCGGACCCTTCCCATCTCTGGAACGACGCAATTACAGCTCCGAAGATTGGTACCGGACTTTGAAGTCAAAGGACACCCATTACATAATCACCGACATATACCTTGGTTTCCGGCAGGAGCCGCATTTCACGATAGCGGTCAAAAGAGTTATCGAGGGGCAGACAGTGGTCATGCGGGCCACGCTCGGTCCTGAAAAGATTTATGAATATATCAGATCGCTGGAAGGATCCCAGGAAGTTTATACCTCCATCGTAAATAAGACCGGACAGTACCAGGTAGTTACACAGCGTATCGGAACGCCGCTGGAGAAATCATCGATTGTCCCGCCGGCCGATCCCAAACTGGGTGTCGAGGAAGTGGATATAGAAGGAGCCGACATCATATATGCTTACTCATGGCTGGAGTCGGCCGACTGGGCGCTTATTGTACAGAACGCAGGTGAGGACGGCAGTTTTTCCTTTATCAAATCGAATCTTCGCATCATGGGACTTTCGGCCATCCTGATTCTGGCCATTTTCCTGATTATTATCAATCGCGCCAGACAACTGGTCAAATTTCAGATGGAAACCGACCGGACCCGCGCCCAGCTTGAGCATGCCTCCAAACTGGCCTCAGTGGGCGAACTGGCCGCCGGTATCGCTCACGAAATCAACAATCCGCTGGCAATTATCAGCGAGGAAGCCGGCCTGATGAGAGACTTTATCAATCCCGAATTCGGTCAGAATTTGAAATGCGAGGATTTGATTCCGCACCTGGAAAATATTCATGAATCGGTTTTCCGCTGCCGTGATATTACCCGGAAATTGCTCGGGTTCGTTCGCCGCACCGAGATGGACATGAAAAGACTTAATATTCATCAACTGCTTGACGGCGTCCTGGATGGAATTCTGGGGCACGAAATGGCCGTATCAAATATTGAAGTTGTCAGAAAATACGGGTTGGATGTGCCGGAACTGGTCACAGATGGAAATCAATTGCAGCAGGTCATCTTGAATATAGTCAATAATGGTGTCGATGCCATCGGTCATGGACCGGGAAAGATTACCGTGGCCACTTCGGTGAAAAGTAAATTCGTGCGTATTTCTATTTCAGACACCGGCATGGGGATGAGCCCCGAACAGATGGAAAAAATATTTCTGCCGTTTTACACCACCAAGGAGGTCGGCAAGGGAACCGGGCTGGGATTATCGGTCAGTTACGGCATAATAAAGAACCTGGGCGGTAAAATTGAAGTGGAGAGTGTACCGAGGAAAGGGAGCACATTCACCATAAACCTACCCATCGACCGAAAAAACGGCAAATAGACACAAGACAATAGAGGATGAAAAAAAACAAAATAATATAGCCCACAGGGGGAAGATCATGAAGACAAAACTTGTGAAGGAGCTGATGGTGCCGTTGGAGATGTATCCGACGGTGCCGCAGGATTCGACTCTGCTCGAGGCCGTGAACAAATTCGAACGCCTCCAGAAAATGCGCGATCGAAGCCGTCAGCCGTATCGAGCTATTCTGGTGGTCGATGAAAAAAATAATGTGATCGGCAAAATCGGCCAGCTGGCTTTTCTCCGGGCGCTGGAACCGCAGAGGAATGTCCTCGGCGACATGGGCAAGCTTGCCATTGCCGGTGTCAGCGCCGATTTTATCAATACCATGATGAACCATTTTCAGTTCTTTCAGGACAGCATGGCGGATATATGCCGCCGGGCGCGTCATATCATAGTCAAAGATGTGATGGTACCGGTCACGGAAAGTATTGAAGAAGATGCCACTCTGGGCGAGGCCATTTACAGAATAGTCGCCCTCCAGACGCTTTCCATCATGGTAACGAGAAAAGGCAAGATCGTGGGTCTGCTCAGGCTTTCGGATGTCGTGCAGGAAATTGCCGACGAAATGAAGCATTGTGATGAGATGAACTGATCGAATTTCGGGAGAGGACATATGCCGAAAATACTTTTGGTTGACGATGAGAACAAGTTTCGCGAGTCGCTGGCCAAACGGCTTTCCATGAGGGGGTACGAGACGGTCGATGTCGATAACGGCGAATCGGCCATCAAGCTTATCCGCGCTGATAATGATATCGATGTCGTCCTGCTTGACAGAAAAATGCCGGGCATGAACGGTGAGCAGGTTCTGAATGAGATTAAATCATTCCGGCCGGAACTCCAGGTAATCATGCTGACCGCTTTCGGATCGCTGCAATCGGCGATGGAAGTCGGCAAGATGGAGGCCTACTCCTACATGGAGAAGCCGACCGATTTCGAGAAGATCGTCGAAACCATTGAATCAGCGCGCGAGGATAAGGTACATGTCATGGCCAGACATGAGGTGCCGCAGGTCGAGAAAGGCTCGCTCTGGAAATGGCTGGTCGGGACACATAATTCCCGTCCGGGTGTAATCATGCTGGGCGTGATCCTGTTTTGCATCCTGATATATATGCCGGCGCCGCAGCGTATGCTTGAATTGCTATCGGCGCCGAAAACGGGTCAGGTCACCGACGTCAATCTGGGATTTGCCAATTACCGCCAGATGAAAGACGGCGAGACAATTGCGGAGTATTACAGCACACACTATAAAGTCGGAAAATCCGTAACGAATGAGCAGGGCAAAAAAATTATTGAGGCTCTGACACCGGATGAGGCATCCGTCAAGGCGCGTGTGATGCTCGGCGTGCTGCTGGTTGCCGCCCTGTTCTGGGCCACGGGAGCTGTTCCGGTGGGTGTTACAGCTTTGATGACCGGCGTCATTATGTATTTCTTCGTTATTCTCAAGCCGGATGATGTTGCTCAATCTTTCGCCAAAGATTCCGTTATTTTTATCTTCGGTGTTCTGGCCGTATCGG
>JBFMFJ010000202.1:0-6594 GCA_040752235.1 Candidatus Zixiibacteriota bacterium
TACGTTCAAAATATTTTTTGACCATCTTGATCATTTCATCAGGATTCAGGTCGCCGACAAGAATCATCGTCAGGTTATTCGGTGCATAGTATGTATCATAGTAAGCGTTGGCCTGGTCGCGGGTGATGCTGCCGAGATCTGAGGCCCATCCGATAACATCCCAGTGATATGACGAGGATTTCCAGAACATGGCTCTGAAATCCTCTTCGATCAATCCGGTCGGAGTGGATTCGACGCCGAGACGGCGTTCCTCACGGACGACATCGCGTTCCGAATAAAATTCGCGAAAAACCGGTTTACGGAAACGATCCGATTCCAGCCACATGAACAATTCGATTTTGTTTTTCGGCAGGCGGACAAAATAAGCGGTCATATCATCGGAAGTGAAAGCATTCAGGAAGTATCCGCCGTTTTTGCTGTATAACTCGTCAAGCTGATCCTTTATTATCAACTGGCGCTGCTCCAGAATAAGGCTGTCGAATACGGCATCCAGCTCGCGGTAGCGGGGAGTCTTGGCCTCGGGATCAAGCATATCCGCGATTTCGCCGCGGCGCAGTTGTTCGCGCATGATTCGCTCCTCATCCCGCATCAGCGCCCGGAGTGAATCGAGCTTGGCCATAATTTCCCGATCGCGCTTGATGTCTTTGGTGCCGATCGTTTCGGTCCCTTTGAACATCATGTGTTCGAACAAATGGGAAATTCCGGTAATGCCGGTGGTTTCATTGGCTGATCCGACACGTGCGGCAATGGCGCCCATGATAGTCGGGGTTTCATGCCGCTCGACCATCAGGACCTGCATGCCGTTGTCGAGCCAGAATTCCCTGGCATCTATATTTTGTGCGGCCGCCGGGATAACGGCGGCGAGTAACAGCAGGGCACAGGTAACAATCGCCTGCCAAAACTGTCTGTTCATGAGCCTCTCCTCAAAATGCAAAAAATTGGTGGGTCTAATTGCTATCCCTTCCGGGTTTTAAGGGCCAAATATAATGTAAAATGATGGAAATATCAAGTTATAGGATACCATGGCAAATTAACGGCTGATGAGGTATTTAAATGCGTGATAACATTATTTCCATTGCGACATAATAAATTGAGCCCCATAAGTCAGAGCGGTCCAAATCCGATATTTTCCATTTATCGTAAAATACCCCAACAGTTTAAACCGTCATTTGTTTGATTCAGGTAAGATAATTCTAACATTATAATAATGGATTAATTCACTCCAATATCAAATTGCCGCCGTATTAAATTAGTAATATTCTTAAATCTATTTCTGTCAGCCACCGATCTGTCCTGACCGGAAGCCGGGCCGGCTGACTTATTTTTGGAGGTTCATATGAGCAATATGCAGTTTGTCTTGAGCAATGGGGCCACGGCTTCTGTCAATGAAGCTGCGGTAGAGGGACTTGGGACGGCAATGCGGGGAGAGCTTCTGCGGCCAGGAGATAAAGCCTATGATGAAGCACGGACTATCTGGAATGCAATGATTGACAAGCGGCCCGCCCTTATCGCGAGATGCGTTGGGGTGTCAGACGTAAAATCGGCGGTGGGTTTCGCCTCCCGCTATGGTCTCCTGACCGCTATTCGCAGCGGGGGACATAATATTGCCGGGAATGCGGTTTGTGACGGCGGCCTTATGATTGATCTGTCTCAAATGCGGTCGGTCCGGATTGATCCCATTGCACGTGTGGCGCATGTCGAACCGGGGGCAACGCTCGGTGATTTCGACCGTGAAGCGCAGTCATTCGGGCTGGCCACGCCGGTGGGAATTAATTCCACTACCGGTATTGCCGGCTTAACGCTCGGGGGCGGATTCGGCTGGCTGTCGAGAAAGCATGGATTGACAATTGACAATCTTACGGCAGTCGATGTCGTTACGGCCGAGGGAGAACTTCTCCGTGCCACTGAAAAAGAAAACCCGGACCTGTTCTGGGCAGTCCGCGGCGGCGGAGGAAATTTCGGGGTTGTAACCAGGTTTGAATACAAACTTCATAAAGTTGGTCCCGATGTTCTCAGCGGATTGATATTCCTGCCGATAGCGGACGCCGTTTCGGCATTGAAATTGTATCGTGAATATGCCAAGAGTCTGAGTGATGAAACCAGTGTCTGGGTCGTCTTGCGCCAGGCGCCGCCTCTTCCGTTTATACCGGAAAAATATCACGGTAAGAGTGTCATAGCCTTCGCATTGTGTCATATCGGTGATCCCGAAGAAGGATTGAAAGCGATCGAGCCGCTGCGTGGTTTCGGGAAAGTCATCGGTGAACATGTCGGCGTGCAGCCATTCGCCGCCTGGCAGGCGGCCTTTGATCCGCTGTTGACCCCGGGAGCCCGTAATTACTGGAAGTCGCACAATTTCGTCGAACTCAGTGATGAGGTTATTGATATCGCTGTTCAGTACACCTCGAAACTACCGTCATCGCAATGTGAGGTTTTTCTGGGATTGCTGGCGGGGCAGGTAAATCGGATAGCGAAGGATGCTACGGCATATTCGCACCGCGATATCAATTATGTCCTTAATATGCACGGACGCTGGGATAGTTCTTCCGATGACGCCCGGTGTATCGGCTGGTCCCGGGATTTCTTCAAGGAATTGACTCCTTATGCCGCCGGCGGCGTTTATGTCAATTTTATGACAGCGGAAGAAACCGATCGGATAACCGCGGCTTATGGCGGGAATTATGAGCGATTGCAGAGGATCAAACAGAAATACGATCCGAATAATCTGTTCCGCCTCAATCAGAATATCGCTTCCGGTAAAGAAGCCGCCCGCGCCAAACGTGTCGGATAATTATTGCGATATATTTTGAGTTTTATGATATACCGGGTACGGGAGAAGTCACCTACCCGGTATTCAACACATCAGCGATATCATTATATAAATGTACAATACCCACGCCTTCGGGCCGCATTTCCCTGCAAAGTTGTCGTAAGCCATATTAAGATGCTTAAAAGAACACAGAAAGTCTTTTATGCAGTCACCATGGCTCTGTTGTTGACTATAACAGTAACCTGACGCAATCGATAAATTCAGGAGCCCCGTTTCTGAAGTATCTTTCGGCATCCAGCTCACCGTCAGCAAAATAATTCTGCATAACTGCCGGGTCGAATTCGAGGGACGTTTCCATCGGTGTCTGAGGTGTTATAACGTGCAGTTTCGGGACGGTCATATTAATTCCGGGAAACATATCATCGCATATATCCATAAATTGATCGATTACCTGATTGGAAATGTCGTTATTCTGCGCGACTTCCTTGATTTTCGACCGGATAAAGCCCAGTCTGTATCCGACACATGCCCGGAAGAGATCGCCTCTTTCGACCTCATTTAAAAGCGTGCCGATAGTCCAGCCCAGTGCTTTCAGAAGATTGACTTTATCGGGGCTGGTATTATCACCCCATTCAGTGATGTCAGTTTTAATCTGATGGGTGGATATCGCCCAGATTTCATCCGCGCCCAGATTCATGGCGTGCTGGAACGGCAGGAATTCTCTCACTCCGCCGTCATAAAAGAGAACATTCCGGTCACGTGAATTAACCTCATTGGCGAAGACCCGAATCGGTTCGGTGAAAACCGGTTCCGAACATGAGGCGACAATGGCGCGAACAAAAGTCTCTTTTGATATTTCACCTGATTCCACCTGGCGAGTAGAGACATAGACGACCTTGCCTGTATATACATTCACAGTAGTTACGATAAACTCTTTGTTTTGGCGTATAAGCTCGTCAAGTTTTCCGTCGAGAATATAGTATTTTCTAACCAGCTTGGTCAACGGCGCCATACTGGCATCAATAGGTCCGATTTTGTAAATTTGGTTTAAAAACCAATAGATCAGGGAATTCCTGAAAACATCGGAATTGTGTACATTTGTATAGATGTTATTAAGATAGTTGTCATCACCAAGCAAAGCCGGTCCGCCGACAAGCGATCCTGTCGATGTCCCGATGGCAAGCGAAAAATCCGCATGTACATTTTTTCTGATAAGATAGCGCATCACACCAGCTGTAAACGCTCCTTTCGATGCGCCGCCGGATAGTACAAATGCCTTCATAACTGGCTATTCCTTTTCTAATAAAGTTTTCTCGAGACCCTTAATTGCCTGATCGAAACCGCATAATATCAAAGAGGGTTTTGTATTCTGCGGCAGATCCGTATCGCGTTCAGAATATTCATGCTCCTCCGTATAGTAATCAATGAATCCCGGCAGATTTGGCGCGGCATTGATGCCATCCTGTATGCATTCAATCGTCTCACAGTCCCGGACAGTCTCATAAAAGGCTTTAAATTCGTTCAGTCTGGCGATTCTCTCGCTGTCCTCGGTAACAAACCGGACAAATTTCAAGGCGGCGTTTCGATGATTGTTGCAGTAGGTCGATTGCGGAGTGTCCGGATTGTACTGTTCGCAGCACAATTTATCTGCATGATTGCAGGATAGCATACATACGGACATTAGCAGAATTGAAACAATAACAATGTGCTTTGAATACACTTTCATCTCAACTCCCTTCATTAATTTATAATGGTCTAACAAAGAGCGATTAACTCTCTGTTTATGAAATGATTTCTTGAATTAAGCCGAAAAGGCGGATGAATCGACCGCCTTGTGTCATTTTATGATCTTTAGTCCAAAGTAAATCTAACCCGGAGGAAAGTCAAGGAAATTACTTTTTGATAATGCGAATCAATACTAAATGTCTTGATTTAAGCAGGCATTGAATGAAAAAACAAAAGCGGGAGATCAATTACTCCCGCTTATGCAAGACACACAACCACAAGGCTCATTTATTATTTTGAAATGGGCACGGTCACCTTTTTATCATAATGCGGGCTCTGGAAAAATTCACACTTCATACAATTTGCAAGCTTCGTGGCGAATGTCCCCTGGACTTTTCCACCGCATAGAGTTCCGGCAATGCGGGCGCATGTCTTTCCATGATCCGGCCAGGCCGGGCAAATACCTAATTCAACCGCTTTGGCGCCGCCTTTTTCTCTGCCGCATTTTTTGAATTCCCAACAATTCATAAAAACCCCCTTGTCTGTCTGCGGGTGTCAAGTGATTGGTATTTAGAAATAATATCGGACAAAAAGGATATTGAATTAGTACATTTGTTAGAAATTCATAGGGTTTTGAATAATCGAGATAGACTTTAACAAAGTATGGGACAAAGCCCATATTTTAAATGCAGATTCAATGCGGGGAGATCATCATTTTTCCAGGACATAAATCGTCCAGGGCGCGATATTCAGTTCGTTAACCCATTGATAAGGCTCATCTTTCCTTGCGAGTGGCTGGTGCGTTCGCAGCAATGTCAAGCCGGATTTCATATATAATTCCAGGTAAGCTTCATCCATCCAGATAACATCTTCGACCGGGCGTTTATCATCGACATCTTTCATTATAATTTTGACTTTGTCACCGGTGCGGGCATGTTTGTTTTTGGGAAAGTCTTTTGTGGTAAACGAGGCCCATTCGTGGATATATATCTCGGGCGAGGACACCAGGTTAATCATAATGCCGCCCGGTCTTAAAAGGCGTTTGATTTGCCCGATATTTATCAGTTTTTTTTCAGCGGTCGGGATATTATCGAAAGTGAAGGCTGACAATGCCAGGTCAAAATGGTCGGAGGTTAGATGGCCAAGATCGCCGTCGCGGACCAGCCGGTAATCTCCACCCGGATCACTTGCCCGGGCCTTCTTAAGCATGGCCTCTGATATGTCAATACCGATGGCATTAAACCGAAGGCTTTTGAGATATCTGGTGGAACGACCGGTGCCGCAGCCGAAGTCCAAAGCTTTGTTGCCTGTGACATATTCCGTTATTATATCGGGTAAATCCCGGTAAGCGAGATAGTACGTTCCGGGGAATTCCAGTTTAGCGTATGCCTCGGCTCGATGTGCATCTTCATAGACATTGTCGAATTCCATACTATCTCCTGTCAATCATAACAACAGATATAGTATCGAATCCCGGTTATTCGTGCAATGTATTATTTGTCCTAATGACAATATTATTTTGTACGGCCGCAATGCCTCTTAAGAAAGGTGCATATTTCATCCATCGCCTGCCTTGCTTCGGGGAAAAGCGGGGAGCAGGCCGGATAGCAGTGAAACAGCTCCTCGCCGATATTCAGAGTAACATCCACACCGGCTGCCTTAGCCCTTTCCGCAAATCTGGTCGAGTCGCTGAGAAGGGTCTCGTTGCCGCCGGCGTATATTAACAGGGGTGGAAATCCGGTCAGATCACCAAAAAGGGGAGAGATGAGCGGATTACTGGGATCATTATCGCCCGCATAGTACTTGCTGAAGACCGTTTGAGCATCTTTCCAGCACAGGTTATCAGTTCTGGCATTGGCGGTCCATGACTCACCGCTGTTGGTCAGGTCGGTCCAGGGAGAGAGCGCCACGGCCGCCGCGGGAAAAGGCAGTCCTTTTTCTTTTAAGGCCAGCATGGCGGCGAAACAGAGCCCGCCGCCGCCGGAATCCCCCATGAAAACAATGTTCGATGGTTTAATACCTTCACCCAGCAAATATTGATAGGCAGCAACAGAGTCGTTCAAACCCTCCGGAAAAGGATGCTCCGGCGCCAGGCTATAGTC
>JBFMFJ010000203.1:0-6551 GCA_040752235.1 Candidatus Zixiibacteriota bacterium
TTCTTGTTTTCATGATAACGGCATTGTCGGCTTCAGCCTTTTATCATGAAAATCCATCAGGCGCAGCCGCCGATCAGAACTACCCTCACCGCCTTATTGTAAAGATTAACCCGCAAATCAAACTCACAATAAACAGCCAGAAAGGAGATTTTGCGACTGTGGGTCGGGCCTCACTCGATGCTGTCAGTCGGAAATATGCTATTCAAAAGATGGAAAACCTGTTTCCGGAAGATCTGAAGCAACGGCATCCGGATAATCTGAAGAATATTCTAATCGTTGAAGTTCCTGAAGGTACAGATCGCGATGAACTGATCCGGGCTTATCAGGAGATTGATATTGTAGAATATGTCGAACCTGACTACCCGATAACGCTTTATGAAATTCCCAATGATTCATTGTATGTAGAGCAATGGACTCTGCATAATACCGGGCAGGAATTTCGCGGTGTGTTACGGCAGGGTTGGTGTTTTGGTGACGTATTGCTATGGATGAGCGGAACTGTCGACGCCGATATCGATGCGAATGAAGTTTTCGAAAGTCCGCCGGATCAAACAAAAACGGTCGTAGTGGCAATTATCGATACCGGGGTGGATATGGATCACCCTGATCTTGAAGGCAAGATTTTTATCAATTCCGGCGAAATACCCGGCAACGGCATCGATGACGATCATAATGGGTTCATCGATGATATAAGCGGCTGGGATTTTTGTAACGATAGTTCGGGATTTGACATCTCGGAAGATAATGACCCGACTGACGAACACGGCCACGGGACCCATTGCTCCGGTATTGTCGCGGGGGCCACGCACAACGGCAAGGGTATTGCCGGAATGGTGGACAATTGCAAAATCATGCCGCTTAAGTTTGCGCCGGTTATGCTGACCTCATTGGCTGCCAAATGTTTTGTCTATGCCGTCGATAACGGAGCCGATGTTCTCAGTAACAGTTGGGGCATGGAATGGCCCTGTAAAATTATTGAAGACGCTATTGATTACGCCCATTCAAAAAATGTCATTGTGGTTGCATCGATCGGCAATGACGGGTACGAAAAAGTGAATTTCCCGGCCGGCTATGATCATGTGATAGCGGTCGGCGCCAGCGACTGTTTTGATCATGTCACGCCATTTTCGACACTGGGAGATCATTGCTCCGTGATTGCTCCAGGGGAGTCCGTTCTCTCTCTCAGGGCGGGCGGTACTGATATGTATGCTGACCACTGTCAGCCCGATGCTCACATTATCGATAATGATTACTATCTGGCTTCGGGGACCAGCATGTCAGGACCTCATGTAGCCGGCGCCGCGGCATATCTGCGGTCTGTTTCCCCGGGACTTATTCCGGATAAGGTTAAGGATATTCTGGAAGTTACGGCTGATGATATCATCGACCCGTACGGTTTGGGGGAGAGTTATCCCGGTTTTGATATCTACAGCGGTCACGGGCGATTGAACTTGAAAAATGCTCTTGATAACGCCCCCCAAATCCATGCCATGCTTGAATCGCCTGTTAACAATAGTATTTTATCTGGGGTGGTAACAGTCCACGGTACCGCTGACGGAGATGATTTTAGCGGCTATGTTCTGGAATACGGCGTTGGCGACATCCCGGATACATGGGTGACAATCCGTTCGTCGAGCACACCGGTTACTGACGGCACTCTCGGCACCTGGAACTGCGCCGGGTTAAGCGGCCGGCACTGCCTCAGGCTTCGTGTCGGCGAATTCAATCTTGACAGGAAAGTTGTCTTTATCAATAACTCTTCGGCAACGCTGGCGCAGTTTCTTGCGCCGGCCGATGGCGATACGGTGGTCTCCTCGGCTGCGACGGTTATCCGCGGCAATGCCATCTGTCCCGATTTCACCCACTACACACTTGAAGTCGGAGCCGGCCTGAGTCCGACGACCTGGGACCTCCTGGGGGATTATGGTATTCCGGTGATCGATGGAAGCGAACTCGGGATATGGTCTTCAGCTGATAGTTCTGTCGGGCAATATACGCTTCGCCTTTCTGTCTACTCCGAAAGCGGTCTTAAGGCGACTGAAACAGCCACGGTAACACTAATTGATCCATTCGGCGGCAATAACGGCTGGGCGGTATCAATCTCCGACGAAACCGCTTCACTGCCCAATTACGGAGATTTTGACAATGATGGAATGACCGATATCGTGGTCGGGACATCGACGGGGTTGAGATTTTATAATACTGATGGTACCCAAAAGACCGAAGGTGTTCCGAATCTGCCGGAATATGATTTTCGCGTACCGGTGGCAGTCGGTAATCTTGATGGTGACGGTATCGATGATCTGGTGGCTATAGGCGGATACAGCAATAACACCCTTGCGAAAATTTATGTCTTTCCATCAGCCGGATCCCCGTTTGAAATTGATGTCAGTCAAAGGCCGCTGATCGATTATCTTACCAGCGGAGATTTTCATATGATGCCGTCGCTCAGCCTGAAAGACAGTGATTTTGACGGGTATGATGAAATTCATTATTTGCCCGGATTATTTTATTATTTCATATATGAATCCGACGGAACACTAACGACCAGTATTGTCGGGAAACCAGGCATCTCCGGGATCTTATTCTCGGCTGATATCGACAAGGACGGGATGGATGAAATTTATCAGGTCGGAAGAGAAGTGTACAAGTACGACCAGGCCGGAAATCACCTCGATAGTACCAAATTCAGTCCTGAAGAGGATACTGCATTTGTACCCAAATCGGTCTCGGCGGTCGATATTGATCTGGACAGCAGGTTGGAACTTATAGTATTTGGCATTTTTGGAAAGCTCTTACCTTACTACGATGTAGGGTACTATCTTGATGGCAAACACTGTATCTTCGCTTTTGATGAAAATCTGGATATTATTCCGGGATGGCCAAGAAACTCGGAGGTAGGCGATTATTTGCTTCCGGAACAGGTAGTTTTCTGCGATATGGATGCGGATCGGGAGTTGGAATATTTTCTCGGTTACTATGACCTGTCGGTCGGCTCCATTATGGCCTGGAATATTGACGGGACATCATATATTCCCGGCAGTCCTCTTGGCTATTTTGCGGCGCTGCCGAATCCAGGCTGGATTTCCAGCCCTGTTATGGTCGATGTGGATGGTGATGGTTCTCCGGATGTGGTTGCTCAGGCGGATAATGACATTTTTGGAACCTACTCCAACGAAACCGTCAATGCCTGGAACAGTCAGGGAGACATACTGAATGGCTGGCCGCTTGCTATTGAGATCAATCAAACGATTGGCAATGCCTCTCTCCAGGCATTTTATCCGGTAATTGATGACCTCGAGGGCGACGGCGATGTAGACCTTTTGGCGATTTCCTCCAATGGGCGGCTCTTATTCACCTCGTTTGAAAATATCCCTTACAATCCGGCAACCGCCGTGATGCCGTATTATCGTTATGACAGGGGTTTGTCAAATATTCATCCCCTGATGACGGTTTGTACCGACAGCGACGGCGACGGTTACGGTGATCCGGGTCATGCCGAGAATGAATGTCCCGATGATAATTGCGAGGGCCTTTTTAACCCGAATCAAATAGACCAGGATAATGACGGGATTGGCGATGCTTGCGATGAGTGTACCGATCCCGATAACGATGGATACGGAATTCCCGGCCTGAGTTATCAGACGTGCCCGGAAGATAACTGTTCTTGGATATACAATCCTGATCAAGTCAATTCGGATGAAGATGAGTTCGGTGATGCCTGCGACAACTGCATTTATGTTTCCAATCCGGATCAGGCCGATTCCGACGGGGATGGGCTGGGAGATCTATGCGACGAGTGCACCGATATGGATGGGGATGGCTACGGCGATCCGGGATATCCGGGCAATACCTGCCAGGAGGATAACTGCCCCGAAGTGTATAACCCCGATCAACTTGATTCCGACAGCGACGGGCTGGCCGATGCCTGCGAAAATTGTCCGTTTGAATATAATCCCGATCAGGAAGATGCTGATTTTGACGGAATCGGGGATTCCTGCGATGAATGTACTGATCTTGACGGCGACGGAGCTGGTAATCCGGGTTTTCCTGCGAATACATGTGTTACAGACAACTGCCCGGATACCGCCAATCCCGATCAGGCCGATGCCGACAATGATGGTATCGGCGATATTTGTGATAATTGCCCTGACGTTGTGAATATCGATCAGGATGACGCTGATGGTGATATGGTCGGTGATGCCTGTGATAATTGTCTTGAAACGCCTAATGCTGATCAGATCGATGAAGATGCGGACGGGTTTGGCAATATCTGCGATAACTGTCCTCGTGTTTATAACCCGGGCCAGGAGGATTCCGACGGCGATGGAGTGGGCGATGCCTGCCCGTTTAAATGCGGTGATGTCGACGGGAGTGGATTAATAAATTTGCTCGATGTCACTTATCTTATTAAATATATTTACAAAGGCGGTCCGCTTCCGCTCCCGCCTCAATCCGCCGATGCCGATGGAGACGGAAGTACGAATATTCTGGATATAATATACTTGATAAGATACTTGTATAAAGGCGGTCCGTTGCCCGTCTGTTAGTAAGTTTTTATTCTAATAAGAAGGGGCGGCCTGGCGCCGCCCCTTTTTTCGTTGATACTTTGCGGATTTTTTTACTCGACAGCTTTTTTGGCCGCATCATAAATGTCTTTAAGCGGAATATTTTTTTCCGCGGCGATTTTTTTGCAGTCATCATATTCGGGGGCGATGTTTTTAACCTGATCTTTATACTTACTTATCTTGACCCGGACATCGCCGTATTTAGTCGACGCTGTCACGATTTCGCGATGAAGTTTCATTCGCTCGGCATGATGCATCCGGACACCAATGGTAGTTGTTTCTGAAAAAATGACGGACAGGATATTATCAATCTTATCATTGTCCACAATGACACTCAAAAGTGTCGCCGGACGGCTTTTCTTCATGTATATTGGTGAGGTATAAACGTCAAGCGCCCCCAGCTTCAGTAATTTTTCCGACACATATTCGTAGAATTCCGGGTTCATGTCATCGATATTGGTCTCAACAATTGTCACCGTATCGGTCTCATAATCGCTTTCAACGACTTCGCCGATCATCACCCGCAGCATATTCGGTATCTCCCGGTCGCTGGTTCCGGCGCCATAGCCAATCTGCCGAATATTCATGACCGGCATGTTTCCAAATGATTCGGCCAGTGTTGTTATAATAGCGGCGCCGGTCGGTGTGGTCAGCTCACCTTCAATGCCGGTGGAATAAACGGGGACACCTTTAAGAAGCTCCGCCGTGGCCGGAGCGGGGAGAGGAATTTTCCCATGCCGGCATTCTACAAAACCGCGGCCGACGTGAATTCTCGAAGCATATACTTTTTTTATACCAAGCAGCTTAATCCCGATCACGGCGCCGACGATATCGATGATGGCATCGATGGCCCCGACCTCATGGAAATGTATCTTTTCAATGATTGTATTGTGAATCTTTGCTTCAGCTTCGGCCAGACGGAAAAATATTTTTTTGCCGGTTTGTTTTATGTCGTCGTCGAGACTGCTGTTATCAATGATTTCATTGATATGCTTCAGATGGCGATGCGCGTTCTGCTCCTCTATTTCGATATTGATTTTTGTACCGGTAATGCCGTTTTTGACGACCTTCTCAGCGCCTATGCTGTACCCTTTGAGATTGAGTTTAATTAATTCCGCCTTGAGTTTTTCAATATCCAGTCCGGCATCAACCAGTGCCCCCAGGGTCATATCGCCGCTGATACCGGCGAAACAATCGAAATAGACGGCTTTCAATCTTTCTCTCCCATCAAATTTATCAGTCCGGCGAAATACCCGCCGCCGAAACCATTGTCGATATTCATCACCGCCACGCCGGGCGCGCAGGAATTAAGCATCGACAGAAGCGGTGCAATGCCGTTGAAACTGGCCCCATAACCGATACTGGTCGGAACCGCCACGACCGGTTTATCCACCAATCCGCCCACCACGCTGGCGAGAGCGCCTTCCATACCAGCCACAACCACGATAACATTGGCCTTGAACAGCCGCTCTTTGTTATCAAGAAGCCGGTGTACTCCGGCGACGCCGATATCATACAGTCTATCGACCGGATTGCCCATTACTTCCGCAGTCACTGCCGCCTCTTCGGCCACCGGAATATCCGATGTTCCGGCACTGATCACGGCGATTGACTTGTCCGTCTTCCTGTCTGGCACTTTGCCAATCAGGATGATTCTTGCAGCCTCAAAGTAAGTTGCATCATCACGTACCTTCTTGACAGCCTCGTAAATTTCTTTGGAGGCGCGGGTGGCCATAACCAAATGCTCCGATTCGGAAAAGCGATTGATTATAGCGATGATTTGCTCGATGGTCTTGCCCAGGCAGAAAATCACTTCCGGGAAGCCTTTCCGGACTCCGCGGTGCGTGTCTATCTTGGCAAAACCGAGATCTTCATAGGGGAAACCTTTCAAAAGGTGCATCGCGCGTTCGACATCGATTGTGCCGTCGTGCACTTCCTGAAGAAGTTTTTTTATTTTATCCTTGTTCATTCTTCGTCGTTGGT
>JBFMFJ010000204.1:0-6507 GCA_040752235.1 Candidatus Zixiibacteriota bacterium
TGGATATCCGTTCGTCCCGATATATTTAACTGGCCGAATGAAACTCCTGTGGAGACCGGGCGCTGTTGCTATGGGGATATATTTGCGCCGAGTTGCGCCGTTTTAACGCTTGATGAGTGCGAAGCCCTGGGATCCATGATATCATGGAATATTGGGATGACATGCATAGTTAATCCCTGTCAGCCGCCTCCGATGGGCCGCTGCTGTTACGGCGATCCATACAATCCAATGTGTATGACCACTTATGAAAGTACATGCAATAATTTGGGTGACAAGATTTCCTGGACTCAGGGCCTCAACTGTACGTCCAATCCATGTGAAGCCATATCAAGTGATTTGGCCGGTTACTGGAGCCTGGATGAAGGCACCGGTACTATTGCAATCGATCATAGCGGGAACGGTAATAATGGCAGCTTCGTCTCCGAACCGGTCTGGTGCGACGGAATAATTGACCATGCTCTGGATTTCGATGGCATCGATGATTATATTCAGGTTCCTGATGCACCCAGTCTTGATATCACCGGTTATGGAATCACTTTTATGGCCTGGGTAAAGTCACCGTTGTTTACCAATTATGCATGGGTAATAGGCAAAAGCGGCCTTGGTGGCTGGAGTGATATGGCCTGGTGGCTTTTAACAAGAACCGACGGCGCTATAAGATATGCTATCAAGTCCGATAATTCTACAATGGAAAGAGAAGTCACGGCCAATCTGACCACCAATACGTGGTATCATCTTGCTGTCACTTATGATGCCTCATACATGAGACTGTATGTCGATGGTATTGTCATAGATTCATGCGCCAAATCCGGGCAAATGAACGCAAATGACGGACTATTGCTGATCGGTCTTGATGGATTTAATCCTAGTAATCATTTCAATGGAATAATAGATGAAGTCAAGCTGTACAATCGTTCTCTTTCCAAGCTGGAAATCAGGGCTGAAATAAACCGCACTTTACGCGGTTACTGGAAATTCGATGAGGGCGTGGGCAGTATTACCTATGATTCGAGTGGCCACGGAAACGACGGGATATTGACAAATGGCCCGGCCTGGGTTACCGGGTTGACCGGCAAAGCGCTCAGATTTGACGGCGTGGATGACTATGTCAATTGCGGAAGCGACCCAAGCCTGGATATGACTGATAATCTCACAATTTCCGCCTGGGTCAATTTTGACAATCTCCCCTCCGACAAATATGCCATTGTCAGCAAAGACGATGGCTGGGGATTGCAAAATAAGTGGGAATTCGGTTACACCAACAATTATGCCGGCATCAGTGACGCTCTGCATTTTCACATCAACAATACGTCAGGAGCGGATATCTGGCTTAACAGTCTGTCATGGCTCCCAGCTACTGGGAAATGGTATTTTGTCGCGGTAACCAGGCATGACAGCGATTATAAATTCTATGTAAATGGCCAGTTACACGGTACTGCCTCAAACAGCCTCAGTCTGCCAATTGTCGATTACCCGTTATTGATCGGTCGAGCCGAGGGTAGTTTCCACTTTGCCGGAAAAATCGATGAGGTCAGAGTGGCCTCAAGAGAATTTTCCGAGGAGGAACTGTGGAGTATTTTCGCCGAAAAGAGATGCGGCGATATCGACGGCAGCGGCGCCATCAATCTTCTTGATATTACATTTTTGATAAGTTATCTGTACAAAGGCGGGCCCGCACCGGAATACGAGGAACTTGCCGATGTGAATAATTCGGGGGGCGTAAATATTTTGGATGCCACGTTTTTGATCAGCTATTTATATAAAGGCGGATTGCCGCCGAATTGTGAATAAAAGCTCTGCTTGAGGGGGGGCAAGTCGGCCCCCCCCTTCCAGCGCAACGAAGACATTATGGAAGCAATGGCAATCTTTGATTCGCCGCCCTCGGGATTCCAGCAATCAGGAGATTCTTGTCATGGCCCGACATAGCTGACCTGAAGTCGGCTGTAACAACAGCTCCCATCATAATTATAATAAGCATAATTGCCGTCAGTGTAGTAATCGACTTCGAAAGTGTCGCCTTCGGCAAAATACCATGTCAGGTCAACTGAAAGAGTGTGCCATCCGGCATGGGTATTCTGGACGTTCTCATGAATATTGCCGCCGTTTTTCATGACCCGAACCAGCCCGGCCACATCGGATTCATTGGCTGCCCAGGCATTGATTCGGTAATAGCCGGCCGTTTCCACTGTGAAGACACCGCTGGCGGCTACCGACAGATATCCCGAAGTCGTGTTAAAATCAACGTTATCGGTACAATATCTGTTCCAGCCTGTAGTTTGCCCATGAGTGGAGCAGCCGCCGGACCACATAATCGGCCCGGATAGTTCGGCCGATTTGGCATGAAACGCATAAGGCGCTGTTACCAATTGCGTTCTTGGTGAAATTTCATCGTCTCCGGACACCCTGATTCCCAGCCAGCGGGAGCTGTCGGCCGAAAATAAATTGTCCTGAAAGGGTCCCAGCCTGACCGAGAATAATCCATCTGTCACGTGGACCATCAACCGGTCACTTGTCCAGAGAATACTCCCCCCCTCCCCGGCATCATAGATCGCGAAAAAGATGGAATAATCTCCATCGGCAACCGGATCTCCTGTGTTATCTGTCAGCCGCCCCTGATAATTGAATGTCCTTGGTACCTGTGCCATTGCCAATCCGAATATCAGAATAATAATGGCAACAGACAGAAATTGAGGAATGAATGGCTTCTTCATAGGTCCTCCTGATGATTTTGCTGAAATGAGTGATTCCACTCAATTACAATATAGGAAAAGATTACCTTTTTTGCAACAATTGAATTGCATAATACGACTAAGGACCGATTGGAGAGCAGGTTATGATAATACTTGACAATTACTGGTTGCGTTTTATATTTGTGTAGACAAGACATCATTTGAATTACAAACCACTATTTTTCTCCGGGGGGGCAATATGAAAAGCCCGCGAATCCCTCTATTTTCGTTAGTTATTTCTTTAATTTTATTTTCGAACGTAATGGCTCAGCAGAGTACTACCGGACCGACTCCGCCTCCTGGAATCGACCGTGGCATCGAGCCGGCCAAACGTTCGCAGGTAATTATCCCCGATGTTCCGGCATACCTCTGGCAGCATGGCTGCGGACCGACGGCGGTCGGTATGGTAATCGGTTTCTGGGATAAGGTCGGGCCGGATATTGTGCCGGGAGATGCCTCGACGCAGACAGCCGCCGTCAACGCCATGATTGCGGACGACAGCAATTACCCGGTATGCGGGCAGCCCAATTCGGATCATTACCAGGATTACTCCTGTCCGATTGACTATTCGCCCAATCTGTACACCGACCGCTCGGAAACGGGCGGAGCCCATGCGGATAATTGCGTGGCGGATTATATGAAAACATCCCAGAGCCTGTACAGCAATCGATATGGCTGGAGCTGGTTTTCCGATATCTCGACAGGATTCCTGGGCTATATCAATCAGGTGGCGCCGGGTATAATCCCCGTAGTCAATAATTATGAATACTGGTGGTACTCTTTCGAGGATTACAAAAACGAAATCAACCAATTGCGGCCGGTGGTATTGCTGGTGGATACCGACGGTGACGGCTCCACCGATCATTTCGTGACCGGCATCGGCTATGATGATGTGGCCATGACATATGGTGTCCGCGATACCTGGGACCAGGGGATTCACTGGTTCCCCTGGCGGGAAATAGCGACCGGGACATCATGGGGAATTTATGGCATCACAACCTTCGGTGGAATCGATTGGTCGAAACCATACTGTATTCTTGATTCGGCGCAATTTATCAATACCGGCGGAGACATATTCAACGATCCGGGCGATACGATTCAGGTATATCTTTATATCAAGAATTATGGTCTGGATGCAAACAATGCTGTTATCACAATATCCGGTAATGATCCTGAAATAATATATGAAACTCAGTCTATAAATCTTACACTTATTCCGGGTTCCGGTGCACAAACCAACACTCTCGGCCAGCCTCTCGAATATATAATACCCGACCTTCCGAATCCTTCCTATGACTCCTTTTATGTGACCATTGAGTCGGATGGCGGCAGTTATGTGAAGGCCTTCGGCTTTGAAGAAATTGTCGGGCGGGCGAACGTATTGATTGTCGATGATGACCGCGGCGATAGTTACGAAAATATTTATTGGGATGATTTATATCGGAAAGATGTTCCGGCGCATGTGTACGAGAAAATAACCTCCGGCTCTCCCTCATCGGCTCAATTGAGTCAATATAATACGGTCTTCTGGTTTACCGGCGACAGCACTCTGGATTTTCTGCAGCCTGCAGATGTAAACGCCATGCAGATTTATCTCGATGGCGGCGGTAAGTTGTTCCTCACCGGCCAGGGCTTGGCCGGAGAGCTGAGTACAGAGAATCCGGATTTTCTTACTAATTATATTCACGCCGGATACGCCGGTATCAATTTCTGGTATGTGCACAATGGCATTGAAGATTCGCCGATTGGCGATAGTTTGAAAATAAGATATTACAGCGGGTCAAACCAGGCCTTTAATCTCAGCCAGAAAATTAATGTGCTGGAAGGAGCCGTTTCGGCGTTCCAGTTCGGAAACACCGGCGGCGGTTATTCGGCGCTGAGTTTTGACGGCGATTATAAAGTCATTTTTTTCACATTCGGTTACGAGGCCATCGCCAATGATCTGCCGAATTATACTCACCGCGATATAGTGATGACCAGAATTTTGTTATTTCTCGATGTTTGGGCGGTTCCGCCCTGTTATGATTCCGACAATGACGGTTTCGGTGATCCGGATCATTCCGAGAATGCCTGCGCAACCGATAATTGCCCCTATGACTATAATCCGGCGCAAACCGATAGTGACAGTGATGGTATCGGCGATGCCTGTGATAATTGTCCCGCCAATGCCAATTCGACTCAGACAAATTCTGACAATGACACATTGGGGGATGCCTGCGACAATTGTATATATGCCGACAATGATGATCAGGTCAATTCCGATGGAGACAGTCATGGCGATGCCTGCGATAATTGCCAATACATTGATAATGAGGACCAGGTCGATTCCGACTCCGACGGGATTGGCGATGCCTGCGGATTTATCTGCGGCGATGCCGATGCCGGCGGTTCAATCAACATTCTGGACGTTACATTTTTAATAAAGTACCTTTATAAGGGCGGCCTGGCTCCTGATCCATATGAGGCGGGTGATGCCAACGGCAGCGGGACAATCAATCTGCTGGATGTAACATATCTGATAAGCTATCTTTATAAAGGCGGTCCGGCGCCGATTTGCTGATATTACGAACAGATTTATTTAAAATGATACTCCCCTCATGAATCGGCTCATGAGGGGAGTTTTTACTACTGGCTTCTATTCTACCTAAAACGGACTTCGTTCGATTTTTGCACTACCGAAAGATTATTCGCGGTCGTCACTTCAACCGAGGCAGCACCGCCGCCGGTCGGGACTCTGATTCCGATCGCGCGTATCCGATAATGCAGTTCCAATTTCTGGAATGGGTCAATCTTCTCAATCAGGATTCGAAGAGAATTGCCGTTGACAGTGGCTGTAATAGTCTGACCGTCGATCCCGGCGCTATTCTCGATATATGCAGCGCCTTCAGGAATAATATCGGTCAGGATACTATTCTCGGCCGCGGTTGCACTCCGATTCTCGATAGTCAGGACCACTTCCCATGAATCCTCGAATCCGGCTTCAATAAGGCCGGGATTGGTTTCATAAAGAGTATCATAACCGGCCGGATTAAGAGTCAGGATAGTTGAATCCTGCCATTGCATATCAGGAGAAATTCCGGGAGC
Source organism: Candidatus Zixiibacteriota bacterium (assembly GCA_040752235.1). Classification (GTDB taxonomy): domain Bacteria; phylum Zixibacteria; class MSB-5A5; order GN15; family PGXB01; genus PGXB01. The sequence goes on from JBFMFJ010000204.1 coordinate 5,814, forward strand.
CAGGAAACCTTCACTCTTGGCACGGATAATCACTTCGGTGCGCCGGTTCGGCTGCAACTGTTCCGAGGTATGACCGGTTGTTACCACCGGATGCGTCGCGGCAAAGCTTTCATAAGCCAGGCGGCCGCGATCGATACTTCTGCTATCAACCAGCCAGTCTACCACCGCCTTCGCGCGCGCCTCACCAAGCTCCCAGTTGGATGGGAACAGCCTGGTATGAATCGGACGATAGTCGGTATGACCTTCGACCTTTACTTCAGCATCGGCGTATTTGACAATCGAGTCGGCGACAGCTTCAAGCAGCGGAATCGCGGGTTTCTGTAAATCGGCCTTGGAGGTGATAAACAGCGCCGGAGTTAAGGTAATCTGGACATCTTTTGGAGGAGCCAGCATAAGCGGACCGACCGATACTTTGGCCGGCTTAGAGGCCACTGGTTCTTTCATATCGATACCGCTCGGCACCATGCCTTCGACCTGGACCGTATTGGACAGGTACTGGCGCATTCCGGGAATCAGGTCGCGAAGTGAATAATAGAGCGTCTGATGTAATTGTTCGCTTGAAATGGAGGTCTCATATACGAGCGCATTACCGTCTTTTCTCGGTTTCACGGCATTCCTGTCATCCGCGATATAATTCGAGTAAGCCGGAAGCGTGTCCACAATCTTGATTTTGGTCGACTCGATATGGCCGTTG
>JBFMFJ010000205.1:0-6479 GCA_040752235.1 Candidatus Zixiibacteriota bacterium
CATCTTATCTTCAACGTCGAAAGGGTTAACAGGGCAAACAGGGCACCGATGATCCAGAAACGGGTCACCACTTTCGATTCGGGCCAGCCGAGCAGCTCGAAATGGTGATGAATCGGGGCCATGCGGAACACTCTCTTTCCCCCGCGATGTTTATATGACAGGACCTGAATGATAACGGAGAGCGCTTCGATAACGAAAACTCCGCCGACAATCACCAGGAACAATTCTTTTTTTATTAATATGGCAATCGCACCAAGGACGCCTCCCAGGGCCAGAGCGCCGGTATCACCCATAAATACTTCGGCCGGATGCGAATTAAACCAGAGAAAGCCAAGCGCTGCTCCTACCGCCGCACCACAGTACACCGCCATCTCCCCTGAGCCCGGTATATAGGCAATCTGCAAATAACTCGAAAAATCGGCACGGCCCGCTATATAGGTAAGACCCATAAACACCAGGAAACATAAACCTGTCAGACCAATGGCCAGTCCATCCAATCCATCGGTCAGGTTGACGGCATTGGAGGACCCCGTAATTACAAGGACTATGAAGGGGATGTACAGGATTCCGAGAACGAGAACATAGTTCTTAAAAAATGGTATTTCGGTTGTCGTATCGAAGCTGGCATTGGGCGGCAGGAACACCAGCAAAGCGCCGAAAATCAATCCCAGTGCAATCTGTCCGATAAGTTTCTTGCGTCCTACCATGCCTTTGGGTTGGTGTTTCACGGCCTTCAAATAATCATCCATATATCCAATCAGACCAAGCCAGAAAGTTACCAGAAGAATCAGGAGAACAAAGTAGTTGGTCAGGTCCGCCCAGAGAATGGTCGGGATGATGATAGCAGTCAGGATGATCAAACCGCCCATGGTCGGTGTCCCGGCCTTGGCCTGATGACTCTGCGGGCCTTCGGCACGGATTTTTTCCTTGATCTGGTTCTTCTGCAAAAGTCGAATAAAAAACGAACCGAGAAACAGCGATATCAGTATCGCCGTGATGGTCGCGGCCGCAGTGCGGAATGTTATATATCTGAACAAATTGAAACCCGACACAAAACCGGTCAGCTGCGTGAACAAATGGTATAACATATTAGTTCTGCCGGAAAGCGGCCCCTTTTAAAAGTGTTATGAGTTTTTCAAGAGCGATGCCGCGCGAGGCCTTGAGATATACTATATCTCCCCTCAGAATATCGTTTACTAAAACCTCGCCGGCATCGTTCGTGTTTTCACTATGTTTAATTTTCTTTTTGCTCAACCCCGCTGCCACGGCTGTTTCATAAATATTTTTCGAAAGCGGTCCCACGGTCAGAACATAGTCAAAATCCAGTTCCGCGAGGAATCGTCCTATATCCTGATGATACGCTGTCGATTTTTCTCCAAGCTCCAGCATGTCGCCGATCACGGCCACCGATCGACGATGCCTGGTCGATGCATTCCCCATGTATTCCTTGAACGATTTTAACCCGGATGTCATTGAGGCAGGATTGGCGTTGTAGCAGTCGGCAATTATCGTCAATCCTTCGATATTTTCAATCTCCCCTCGGTATGTGGCAAAACGATAATCGACATTATTCAACTCATCCGGTTTGATATCCAGCCCGAGTGTCCTGCAGACTGTGTACCCGGCCAGAAGATTGTAAATCTGATATTGCCCGAATATCTTTATATTAATTTTTGCACCATCAATCTTTGCAATGGGGAAGCCATCTTTCGAAACACCGGCGAGAGCGGCGGTGAAATCCGCCTTATTTCTTACTCCATATGTAACAAAACGATGCTTTCTTGCAGCAACGGCTATTGTCAGGACAGGGTCATCGGCATTTATAATCACCGGTTTGTCACTATCCATCGAATCTGCCAGCTCAAGCTTTGCTTTGGCGACACCTTCGACAGTGCCAAGTGTTTCGAGATGAGTCGGGCCGACATTGGTAATAACCGCCAGATCGGGATGGATTATATTCGCCAATCGGGTCATCTCGCCGGGAATGGATATGCCAAGTTCGAAAACACCGTACCGGCTGCCGGAAGGCATGGCAAATATCGCGAGCGGTAAGCCATAAAGATTATTCAGATTTCCAGGCGAACCGTACGTCTCCTTTTCTTTGTACCTTATCATGGCAAAAATAAATTCTTTGGTTGTGGTCTTTCCGTTCGATCCGGTGACGGCTACAATCTCAGCGGATAATTTTTCACGATAGGCAGCCGCCAGATGCATCATGGCTTCATGCGTGTTTTCGACAACGACAACCGGCACCCGATTGCCGATATCTCCTAGCCCGGCAAAATCTGCCGCGACAACCAGGCCGGCACTGTTTTTCGTAACGGCATCAGCGATGTACTTATGCCCGTCGTTGCTCTCCCCTCTAATGGCAAAGAAAAGCTGTTGCGCTTGCAGAGTGCGCGTGTCGATCGAAACGCCTTTAAAAGAGATCTTGCCTAATTCATTATTCAGCAGTCTCCCGTTTATCTTTGCGGCCAGTGTCTTGAAATCCAACGTGATCAACCTTCCTTAGCCTTTCTTATATCCCAGCTTTTCCAATGCTTTGATAATTTCAGTCTTATCTTCAAAAGGATACCGGGTGGTGCCGATTTCCTGGTAATCTTCGGCGCCCTTGCCCGCCATCAGAATCGTATCGCCCGGCTTGGCCATTTTCAGTATTTCCGCGATCGCTTCGCGGCGATCCTCGATAACCAGATAATTATCACTGACCATTCCCGGTTTGACATCTTCAATTATTCTATGCGGATCTTCCGTTCGGGGATTATCTGAAGTTATCACGGCCAGATCGGAAAATTTAGAGGCTGCTTCACCCATCAACGGGCGTTTGCCGCGGTCACGGTCGCCGCCGCACCCAAACATGATCATCATCCGGCCCGGCGTAATCTCGCGCGCCGAAAGGCACAGTCTTTCGATAGCATCCGGTGTATGAGCATAGTCAACCAGAACGAGAAACGGCTGGCCGGCGTCGACCGGTTGAAAACGTCCCGGTACCGCTGCGGCTTTTTCCAGACCGGCCACGATATGATTCATTCCGGCGCCCATGGCCGTTCCCAGCGCCGCCGAACCGGTGGCATTCGACAGATTGTACCGCCCCGGAAGCCGGTATTTCACCGGGCGTTCTTCACCTTTTACGACCAGCGTGAAGCGGGAATGATCGGGACGCAATTCAATATTTTTTATATATACATCAACATCATTTCTTGTGACTGAATAGGTCAACAAGCGGCAGCGGACATCTTTCGTGAATCCCGCGTAGCCGGGCACATCCATATTAATCACGGCGTACTTATCATCGCCGATCAGCTTTTCCAAAAACAGCTTCTTGGCCGCAAGATATTTATCCATGGTCTCATGGAAATCAAGATGATCGCGGCTGAAATTGGTAAACAGTCCGGCTTTGAAACTTATATTATCGACTCGGTGCAGCACCAGGGCATGCGATGAGACTTCAACCACGCCATGCGTACATCCCGCCTGCACCATCTCGAAAAGTATTCTCTGCATATCGACCGAGTCCGGAGTGGTCCGCTCGGCCTTGTATTTCATTTTACCGGTATCATAAACCAGCGAATTGACAAGTCCGGTTTCCTTCCCGGCAGCGCCAAGCATCAATCTGGTCAGATAGACGGAGGTGCTCTTACCATTGGTGCCGGTGACACCGGCAATTTCCAGTTTATTGCCGGGGAAATCATAATAAACCGCGGCAGCATCCGACATGGACTGCCTTAAGTCGGTGACTATCACAGCAGGGATATTCCCCTCAAAAGGCTTTGTCGCCATAACCGCCACTGCGCCGTTCTTTACGGCATCCGGGATAAATCGATTTCCGTCCGTTTTATAGCCTTCGACGGCAATAAACATCATCCCCGGTTTGATTCGCCGCGAATCATAATCGAGACCGGTTATCTCGACATTGCCGTCCCCCTGTAACCGGGCTCCATTAATTCGCTTGACTAAGTTTGACAGCTTCATTTTTGGCTTTCACAGGCGTTGCACATACCAGCCGGCATCGGACATTTTTTTCAAGCGTTGCACCGGCCGACGGATATTGTTTCTTAACTTTGCCGCGTCCTTCTATCTCGAAATTCAATCCTTGGTAATTCAGGACAGCGATAGCGCTTCTAATCTTCAGACCGGACAGGTCGAGCATCTTTACTTTTTCATCATCACTCTGGATGATGACTGCAACGGTCTCATTCCCTGGTAATCTTCTTCCTTCAGGCGGGTATTGCCAGGCCACGACACCTTCATCGCGGTCGGCGACGACTTTCAACCCCTTTTTCTCGGCTATCTGCATTGCCAGGGAAACATCGCGCCCGATGAAATCAGGAACCTCGATTAATTCGTTTTCACCTTCATCCGCGGCCAGCTTGGTATCGGGCCGCAGAAGGCCGGAATTGGCGATCGTGTATCGCTCGGCAATATTTTTAAATGCCGGCCCTGAAGTATATCCGCCGTAATGCACCGGCTCCGGCTGATGCAAAACAACCACTCCGGCCACTTTCGGTTCTTCGGCCGGGAAAAATCCCAGGAACGATGCGACAAATTTATTTTTTATATATCCGCCGTTCTTCAAATCAACCACTTCCGCCGTCCCGGTTTTACCGGCGATAGAGACAATGTCGGACTTAACCGGAGTGGCGGTTCCGCGTTCGACCACACCGGACAGAAAAGTATGCAGTAACTCGGCGTTTTTCTTTTCCATGACCTCGCCCAGCATCAGCGGTTTGGCTTTTTTGGTAAGTTTACCCTGATTATTTATTATTCCCCTGATCAGCAACGGGCGGTATAACTTGCCGCCGTTGGCGATGGCGGCCATCCCGGCCGCCAGCTGCACCGGCGTGACTGATATCGAATGTCCGATCGAAAGAGCAGCGACATTGTACTCGGACCAGACCCCCGGATCACCGATATGTCCCGCCTGTTCGCCGGGAAGGCCAATATACGGCGGTTGCCCGAAACCAAACCGTTTGGCGGCCTCCGTCAGCTTCTCCCCGCCCAGACGAAGAGCCAGTTTACCTGTCCCGATATTGCTGGACAATTCGATAATATCCTGAAAAATCAGCGAATCATGTTTTTTATCATCTCTCAGGCGACCGCGGCCGCATTTCCACATGCCGTTCTCGCAGTAAATCTTTTCATCGTAATCAATCAATCCCTCATCCATCAGTGCCGCCGCCGTAAAGACCTTGAATACCGAACCCGGTTCAATGCAATTGCTTACCGCCCGCAATTTTACGGCATCATTGTCTTCACCGGCGATATAGTCGGCCGCGGCCAGGATCTCGCCCGTGTTGCAGTCCAGAAATATCGCCGTTCCTTCGAGAGCATTATATTTAATCACGGCCGCCTTAAGTTCTTCCTCGACAATTTCCTGGAAATACCAGTCAAGTGTCAGCACCATTGAATTTCCGGCGATAGGTTTGACCAGAGGAATCGATTGTATTCGGTAGGTATTTCTGTGCGCGTCCCTCAAATAGTCTATCAGACCGGGCGTTCCGGCCAGCAGCGAATCATAACTGAATTCCAGCCCCGAAATTCCACATCCGTCAATATTGGTGCATCCCAGCAATTGCTTGCCCACGGCACCGAAGGGATAATCTCTTCTTACTCCCTCCTCTATATACAATCCGGGAATACTATCGTTCGCCATTCTTTCGGCAAGCTCATCCGGCAAAGTCCGATCGATATATTTAAACCGGTTTGGCTTTAAGGAATAAAGTTTTTTGGAAGTCCCCGCTCTGCGTCCGTAAATCCGATCGAGGTATTTGTAAATATTCCTGATCTCTTTATTATCCGAGGCATAGGCATAAAGACCTTTGCCGATAACGTTTTCGGCCAACTGCCGGCCCTTACGGTCAAAAATCAGACCACGTTCGGCCGGGACTTTTATCTTTCCGCTGGATTGCTTTTCCGCTTTGTCGCCGTATTCTTTGCCGTTGACAATCTGGATAATCCCCAGCCTCAGGATAAGCACGGACCAGATAAATATTACCAGAGAGTAAATAAATACCATCCGCCCGTTGCTGACCGGGGTGCCGTTGTTACTCTTCATTTGTTTCAAAAATTTCGTTGGTTGCCGCGTTGGTTTCATTCAGAACCGGAAGATTATCCGCGATCTTTTTCAAGGAAGTGACCACATCATCCAGCCCTGTAGTTTTATTGTTGTCCTTATTAATGCTCAAGGTGAACAGATTCTCGGAACCGGTCCTGGTCAAACCAAGCTGTTCGGTGGCAATTTCCTCGATACGCGAAAGGCGGGACAGCTCGGTTATTTCCATATCGCTCTTTTTGAGCAAATCTTTCAGATTGTTGTTTTCCTTTTCCAGTACCGTAACTTCTTTGACCAATCCCATTACATAGACCCGCTGCCACACATGCAGGCAGGCCAAAAGAATAATCGAACCGATAATCATGGTCGGGATCAGCGTCTTCGATGACACCAGCCGCTTCTTGAGCGTGTTGCGAATTGTGCCGGT
>JBFMFJ010000206.1:0-736 GCA_040752235.1 Candidatus Zixiibacteriota bacterium
GGCCGCCGCTCACGCCCGATATGAAGTCGAGCAAAAGGAATTTGATCGCCGACGGTACATGAAAGAGCGTGATTTAATCAGCCAGGCTGAACTGGATAATCAATCGTTAGCCGCGGAACAGGCCCGGGCCGAATATACCGGCATCAAAGGGATGCTTCTGTCGGCGGGATTATCCGATGATGAAATAAATGAAGCGATAAAACATGACGGTTCATCCAATCAATTCATACTCTGTTCACCGGCGGACGGCTTGGTTGTCGAACGAATAGCGGGACTCGGCGAACTGGCCAATGCCGGAACGGCATTCGCCATCATTGCAGACCCGAAATCGATGTGGATAGAGGCGCATCTGACGGAAAATCAGATGAAGGGCGTCGAACCGGGTGACCGGCTTACATTCAGCTCGGACGGGAACGGCATGGATCGAATCGGGGGCGAAATCATCTGGGTATCGCGTTTTCTCGATTCCGAAACCAGAATGGGAACCGTACGGGCCAGGGTCACGGATCCCAACCATCGCCTGCATGCGGGAGAATTCGGCAGGGCGAAGATCGTGCACTCCGCCGATTTAGCTGTCTCTCTTGTTCCGAAAAATGCCGTCCAGTGGGAGGGGTGCTGCAATGTGGTCTTTGTAAAAGAAACCCAGAGCCGCTATCGTCCCCGCAAGGTGGAATTGCATGACGGCGACGGCCCATACTATCAGGTGACCGGCGGTTTGCGGCCGGGCGAAGAGGTC
>JBFMFJ010000206.1:746-6469 GCA_040752235.1 Candidatus Zixiibacteriota bacterium
GTCGTGGTCGATGGCGCCTTTCTCCTTAAGACCGAATTGAAAAAATCAAGCATCGGCGCCGGTTGCTGCGGCCTCGATCCGGTCGGCTGAGGTCGGTGATGATAACGCATCTTGTCGAATTCACCCTGCGCTACCGGTATGTGACCCTGGCGCTGGCCGGATTGCTTTGCATAATCGGACTAATCGCGCTCTGGCATCTCCCTTTCGATGCTTTCCCGGACACGACGCCGGTTCTGGTCCAGGTAAATGTGGATGCACCGGGTTGGGCTCCCGAGGATCTTGAGCGTCTGGTTTCTTATCCGTTGGAGCAGGTCCTCACCGGGCTTTCGGGTTTGACGGAGGTCAGGTCGGTAACCAAATACGGACTGTGCCAGGTCACGACGATTTTTGACGATGGCGTGGATTTATATCTTGCCCGGCAGCAGGTCAGCGAACGATTGCTTGCAGTCGAGCTTCCCGAAGGAATCGGGGCCCCGCAGCTCGGTCCCGTTTCGACCGGCCTGGGTGAGGTATTTCATTATATCGTAATAGCCGATTCCGATGATGAAACCGCCGCCCGCACCGCCCAGGATTGGATTGTCAAGCCGCAGCTGCAATCGGTACCGGGGGTCGCCGAAGTGAACGGATGGGGCGGATTCATAAAACAGTATATGATTCTCTTCGACCCGGATCGAATCGCCCAATATAGCCTGTCCATCAATGATGTCATCGAGACAATTCGCCGCGATCTCGGGAATGTTCCCGGCGGCCAGATTGTCAGGGGCGGAGAAATGACCATCGTCCGAGGTGTTGGGACGGTTGAGTCAATTGATCAGATCAAAAACATTGTCCTCATCAATCCCCGCGGTATTCCAATCACCGTCGATAATATTGCCGATGTTGTGATAAGCCACGAAATTCGCCGCGGCGCCGCAACCTACAATGGTCAGGGTGAGGTGGTTCTTGGCCTGGGATTTCTTGTTACCGGCGAAAATCCCGCCGCAATAACCAAGAGGCTTTCCGCCCGACTTACCGAAGTCCGGCAGAGTCTGCCGGAAAATGTCAAGGCTTTTCCCGTTTATGAACGGACCGGTCTGGTCAGTCAGGTGTTGTCGACCGTCGAGCATAATCTGCTGTATGGTGCCTTGCTTGTCACCGGTATCCTGTTTATATTTCTGGGGAATCTTCGCGCCGGTCTAATCGTTACATCCGCCATTCCGCTGTCAATGATGTTTGCATTCGATATGATGTCGCGGGCCGGTATCGCCGGCAGCCTTATGAGTCTCGGGGCCATTGACTTCGGACTTGCCGTCGATAATGCCGTCATACAGGTCGAAAACGCCGTCCGCCGGCTTTCACATGACACTTCCGGGCGAAGCCGCCTTCAGGTCGTACGTGACGCTATTCTTGAAGTCCGCAAGCCGACCTTGTTCGGGGAATTAATCATCATCATCGTATATCTGCCGGTGCTGACGCTGCAGGGTGTCGAGGGAAAACTTTTTCGCCCGATGGCCCTTACCGTCATTTTTGTGCTGGCCGGCTCATTGATCCTGTCTTTTACCGTTCTCCCGGCCTTGATCGGTACATTTCTTACCGGTCGCATTCGCGAGCGTGAACCTAAATTTGTGGATTGGCTGAGATCGCTTTATAAGCCCGTACTCAATATGGCCATTAAATACAGCAGGATCGTATTGACAACGGCGCTGGTACTTGTTGCAGCCGGTATTTTGCTCTTTACACAGCTGGGTTCGGAATTTGTCCCCAGACTAAGCGAGGGTACAATAGTCATCAATTTTGTCCGCCTGGCGGGAATATCGATCGATGAATCAGTCAAATACAACACCCTTATTGAAAAAGACTTGCTTGAAAAGTTTCCGGATGAGATTTCGCATATATGGACGCGCACCGGTACCGCGGAGTTGTCGACCGATCCGATGGGACTTGAGTTGTCGGATATGTTCATCTCACTTAAGCCGCGCCATCAATGGACGAGGGCCTCCAATCAGGAAGAATTGGCCGCGGCTATCGACAGGGAACTGGCCGATCTTCCCGGACAAAATCGCATTTTCACACAACCGATCGAAATGCGGGTCAATGAAATGATCGCCGGGATTCGTTCCGATGTCGGTATAAAACTTTTCGGAGACGACCTGAAAATTCTCGAAGAAAAGGCCGAAGAAATCGCCGCTCTGGTTGAGAGGATTCCCGGCAGTTCCAATGTCTCGATCGAACAACTGACAGGGCAGCCCCAGGCACAGATATCGGTCGATCGCCAGCGCTTATCGCGCTTCGGACTTACGGCGCGGGATGTTCTCACGGCGGTGGAAAGCATCGGCGGGATTACCGTGGGTGATGTCTTCGAGGGTCAGAAGCGGATCGATCTGGTTGTACGAATCGACACAACGCTATTGGAAGGGATCGAGGACATTGACCGCATCCTGCTGAGGTCATCGACGGGAAGTATGGTCGGACTCGATCGCGTCACTTTGAATACTCTGGAAGAGGGACCGGCGACAATTACAAGGGAATGGAGCAAACGGCGCATAGTCATTCAGTGCAATGTTGTCAACCGGGATATGGGTTCGTTCGTCAAGGAACTTCGCGATCGCATCAAATCGGAGATAGAATTGCCTTTTGAGTACTTCGTCCGCTTTGGCGGAGAATTCGAAAATCTCGAAAGAGCACGCCTGCGGCTGGCTGTTGTCGTCCCGATTGCACTGTTGTTGATTTTCGGATTGCTCTACTGGACATATAAATCGGTTCGTGACGCCCTTCTCATTTTTACCGGAATTCCCCTTGCCGCCCTCGGCGGGGTTGTCATTCTCGCGCTCCGGGGAATGCCCTTTTCGATATCGGCCGGGGTCGGATTTATCGCGCTGTTCGGCATTGCCGTGCTGAACGGTCTGGTACTGGTATCATCCATCAAACGCATGAGGTTGTCCGGTATGGATATAATTGAGTCCGTAAAGCAAAGCGCTCTTATCAGACTCAGGCCGGTATTCATGACCGCCCTCGTGGCGGCGCTTGGATTTGTACCGATGGCTATATCGACCGGTGTCGGCGCCGAGGTACAACGCCCTCTTGCCACGGTCGTTATTGGCGGAATTCTGACCTCGACAGCTCTGACTCTGATTGTGCTGCCGGCTTTATATGTTACATTCGGACTCAGAACAGAAGCGGAGAAATAATAATACCCGGATAGTGCAAGTTTTTTGAATTAATCCAAAATTTGAAGTTTACATTTCGCATTACACGGGGACTAACATAACAATATGCGAGGTAAATCCTTACCGGAATTGATTTTTATCGAAATCAATTCCGGTCGGGATATTCCCGTATATTATTCGCATGTTTCTTTTCCAATCAGTCCTTGCTTTAATAATAATGTTCTGTATTTTTGTACCTAAAGTTATTTGAAACATTCTTCGTCCGTTATGCTCGCCGAATATTGTCCAATTCGGTGTAAGGCTGTTATCTTTATTTGAAAAGGACAGAGGCGTCTATTTGAGGAAGCGGGAAGATTAACATATTGCTGGAGAGGTGCCACATGGAAAGACTTCGTGTATCTATTGGCGGGGCGGTAATGATTTTTCTGGCCGTTTGTATCATTTTTACGGGCTGTTCGGATAATTCGACCGATTCGAATGCCGCCTGGAACTGGCGGCCGCTTGGCTCGGGCACAAATGGTGCCGTCGCCGGGCTTACAGTGTACAACAGCAGATTGATCGTCGCCGGAATATTCAGCCAGGCCGGTGATTCATCAGTAAATAATATCGCGGCCTGGAATGGTATAAAATGGTCCTCTCTCGGTTCCGGGTGTAATGGTCTCGTGAATGTTGTCGAAGTCTATGACGGTAAATTGTATGCTGCAGGTGAATTCACTGTTGCCGGAGGTGTCGGCGCCAGCAAAATTGCCTCCTGGGACGGTACTGCCTGGGCTCCTCTGGGAACTGGTATAAATGGCAACTATGTTTGGGCTATGACTATATATAATGACAAGCTGATTGTAGGCGGCAATTTCAAATTCGCCGGAGGCGTTGCCACCAATTATATAGCCGCCTGGGATGGGACAAGCTGGTCCGCGCTGGGAGCAGGAGTTGATTGGGATGTCTGGGATCTGGCGGTATATGACAGTATGTTGATAGCGATCGGATATTTCAACTACGCCGGCGGCGTTGCCGCGGAAGGGATCGCATCATGGAATGGTACCACCTGGGCACCGCTTGGCTCCGGTCTCAACGCCGATTCATGGGAATTGACAGTTTACGATAATAAACTGGTCGTCGGCGGTTATTTAACTCAGGCTGGTGGGGTCGCAGCCAACTACATTGCGGCCTGGGATGGGTCCACCTGGGCGCCCATCGGCACCGGAATGGATTATGTGGTATTTGCACTGGCTGTTTTTAATGGCAATTTGATTGCGGGTGGATTATTCACCGAGGCCGGTGGCATCCCGGCCAACAAGGTCGCGGCCTGGAACGGCTCTTCCTGGTCGGAGGTCGGCGGTGGAACAGATAGTAGAATTCTCGAATTCGAGGTCTGGAACGGCAAGCTTTTCGGAGGCGGTGAGTTCCATGTCGCCGGCGGCGACAGCATTAACTACATCGCCGAGTGGAGCTATAAATAAACCAGTTCAAGGTTTAGGATAAAGCCTTTAATATTTAAAAAATCGCTTGACAGAATATTACTCTGATATTATTATTGAATGAGTATTCAATCAATGATTTGAGGAGCCGGTGATGGCGCGGAATAAGGAGTTGAACCAGAAAATGAAAGATGAGCGGCGCGAGCAGATTCTCGCCGGAGCGATGAAACTGTTCGCGGCACGCGGTCTTGCGGCCACGAAAATAAGCGATATCGCCGAAGCGGTCGGAATTTCTCAGGGATTGCTGTACCATTATTTCAGGTCAAAGGAAGAGATCTATACCGAACTGGTTAAAAACGCCTTCGATAAAATCAATGCCGCCTGCTATGAGCTGGAAAAACTTCCCATGCCCCCCCACGAGAAAATTAAATTCGCCATCGAGAAACTGCTTCAAAATCTCGAAGAGAGTGAAAGCAATTCCCGCCATTACCTGTTCGTGTCCCAGGCGTCATCATCGGAAAGCACCCCCGTTGAGGCCAGGGAATACATCAAAAATAATAATATGATTCCATATAAGGTTATTGCTCGTATCATGAAAAAAGGCCAGGAGGCGGGGACGATTATCAAGCATGATCCCAAAGAACTGGCGCTGGTCTTTTGGACCTCCATAACCGGCCTGGCACTTTACCGCGCCGTGCACGGTGCAAAATTCAAGGCGCCGGATGCCGGTTTATTGGTCGGCAGATTTCTCATCAATCACGATAAGACCTAATAGTATATGAAAACGCCCATTTCAATATTGGAGATATAAAATGCCCAGCCTGCGATGCCGCTTATTCGTCTTTGCCCTTAAACACCGCCACCTGCTGAAATTCCAGCCCAAAAGCGCGCGTCTGGTGTACAAAGAGAGCTCATTGCACCTGTTGCGCAAAACAGTGGAAAAAGGAGCCCGTTTTTTCGGAAAACTGCCGGCAGGATTTAGACTGGAACCGGTAAAAATAGGCGACTTACAGGCTGAATGGATGATTCCCCCGGAGTCAACGTAGGATAAAGTCATACTTTATTTTCATGGCGGCGGACTGGTAGTCGGCTCCATCAAGGCGCATCGACCGATTGTCGCCAAGGTGGTCAATGGGAGCGGCATCGCCGCTCTCCTGTT
>JBFMFJ010000207.1:0-6443 GCA_040752235.1 Candidatus Zixiibacteriota bacterium
CGAGTGAACGATTTATTGTGCAGAATGTTCATGTCAATTCCGCCGGCGAAAAAAGTTACGTTTCTATCAGGTTCAATGGAGCGGTGACCGACAAAAAGCTGGCCGAATATGTAAAAATCGAACCGGAGTTGGCGCTGTCATTCACTGCCCAGGGCACCATACTCAGCATCCGCGGTGATTTTGAACCGGGGAAAGCCTATGAGGTGACACTATTAAAAGGATTGCCGAGTGTTCGCGGCTGGGGGTTGGAGAACGAATTCTCATCCAAAATCAAAATTCCCGATCTGCCGCCATCAGTTAAATTCACATCAACCGGTGTTTATCTTCCCCGGGAGGGAGCCGGATTACTGGAACTGGAGACTATCAATATCGATGAACTGTCGGTTGAAGTAGATCAGATTTTTTCCAATAATATCGTTTATGAGGTAACCTCAGGGGGGGATTATTTCAACCCCTATTACAGTGACTTGAGTCGGGTGGGACGGAAATTTTTCGAAAAATTAAAAAAGCTCGACGGAGATTTCAATAAACCCCTGACGACAACGATCGATATCGCCGGTATTATCGGCGACACCACCAGAGGCATTTTTAAAATCTCGGCCAGAAACAAAACAGGCCGCTGGACACAGGATACCCGTCTCATCATGATGACCGATATCGGCATATCGGCCCGTTTGTCGGATGATTATCTCATGGTCTGGGCCAATTCATTGTCCGAAGTCACTCCGATCTCGAAAGCAACCGTGGAGTTGATCAGTAAGAACAATCAAATCCTTGTGAGCGGCAAAACTGATTCACGCGGTATCGCCATTTTCAAAAATATCAAAGACAAGCTGGAGGGTTATGAACCATACCTGTTAACAGTCACAAAAAATGACGACATATCTTTCCTGGAGTTTGCTGAATGCCTTTTACCCACAAGCGATTTTGAGATAAAAGGGCGACCGTATCTGACATCCGGCTATGACGCCTTCATGTACACTGACAGAGGCATCTACCGGCCCGGTGAAACCGCTCATATTAGCTGCATTGTGCGCGGGCCGGATGGATCGACTCCGCCCCTGTTCCCGTATTTTATAACGATCTATGATCCTCAGCAGCGTGAATATCAAAAATTCCGGATGCAAAATGAAGGTACCGGCCTGGTGTCGATTGACCTTGAAATTCCGGATTTCGCGAAAACCGGCAAGTATCGCATAATTTCTCATATCGGTGAGGATTTGAAGATCGGCGAGACCGGGATCATGGTCGAGGAATTCATGCCGAATCGCATCCGTGTCGATGTCTCCACCGATAGGGCCGCCTGCTTTGCCGGCGATTCGATGTATATAAATGTCGCAAGCAAGTATTTCTTCGGCGCCCCTGCAGCAAATCATAGGGTCAACGGAGCATTGTTAATAGATGCATATCAATTCCAATCACCCAAACATACTGATTACACTTTCGCCGATGCCGACATAAAATTTACCGGAATAAATATAAATCTGCCCGACAAAAATCTGAACGATTCCGGCGTCTTCATTTATGCCCAGCAAATATCCGGAGATCTAAAGCCGCCATCAGCTCTCAAAGCAACCGTTTATGTATCTGTCGAGGAGCCGGGCGGCCGCGCGGTCGGTGCCACTACCACCGCGTTGATTCACCCTTACAGCAGGTATATCGGTTTGAAG
Source organism: Candidatus Zixiibacteriota bacterium (assembly GCA_040752235.1). GTDB lineage: Bacteria > Zixibacteria > MSB-5A5 > GN15 > PGXB01 > PGXB01. The sequence continues at coordinate 1,671 of JBFMFJ010000207.1, forward strand.
ACCGGTTTCGAGGGTTATGCCAAACCGGGTGAGCCATTTAATATAAATGTGATTGCTTTGACCAGTGATCTTGCACCGACTGCTATCGACTCGCTGAAAATACGATTTTGTCAGGTCGTATATAACTCAGTTCTGAGGGACAACGGCCGCGGATATCGCTATGTCTCCGAGGAATCATTGACACCGGTTGATTCTACGATAATCAATCTGTCGATTGAGGGGACGAAAGTGACATTCACTCCCCCGGGCTACGGCATGTACAAGGTTATTGCGGAGGATCCCAACGGCGGACACCGCGCATCGATTTCATTTTATGCCTCAGGCTGGGGTTATGCACCGTGGTCGATGGAAAATCCTGATCGTATCGAAATTGATCTTGATAAGGAGACATACAATCCGGGCGATGAGGCTGTCGTGCAGGTGCGTTCGCCTTTCGGGGGGAAACTGCTTTTGACCATCGAAAAGGACAACGCCCTTGACTTTATAACTTATGAGATGAATGATAACACTGCCGAATTTACCATCCCGGTCAAAAAAGATTTCTTCCCCAATGCCTACATTACAGCGACAGTGATAAAAAAAGCCGCCGATGTCGAAAAAACGACACCGGCCCGGGCCTTTGGTGTCGCGCCGATTATGCTGGACAAAAAGCAAAAGGCTCTTACTCTTAAGATTGACGCCCCGGAAGTAATCAAACCGAAAACCAAGGTGATGATCAATATCGATGTTGGTCTTCCTGGTGTCACTGAGTTGACTGTGGCTGCAGTGGATGCCGGGATTCTTCGACTGACCCGCTTTGAAACACCCGATCCTCTGGATTATTACTACGGCAAGAGGATGCTGCATCTGAAACCATACGATATTTATTCATTCATCTATCCCGAAGTGCAACAGGCGGCAAGCCATCTCAGTCCTGCCGGAGGCGCAGGGCTGGAGCTCTCGGAAATCATGGCTCCCGATTTGGCAGAAGATTCTCGGCAGAGACACCTCAATCCATTCAAGGCCCGACGGGTCAAACCGGTGGCGTTATGGTCAGGTATTGTCAGGACCGATGTTAATGGCAAAGCAACGGTCGAGTTCGATGTTCCCGAGTTCAACGGCAGTTTGGTCGTGATGGCGGTGGCGGTGCGCGACGATAAATTCGGCTCCGCTTCGAGGGATATAATTGTCCGCGATGATATCATTATCCAGGAGAGTTTTCCGCGCTTTGTCAGCCCGGGTGATGCTTTCGATGGTCTGGTGACTCTTTTCAACAATACCGGAGCTACCGCTGATATCGATGTCACTCTTGCCTGCGACGGCCCGATTGAAATTAATTCGTCTGCCACGCAAAAAGTGATGATACCGGACAATGCGGAGGCCTCGGTCATTTTCAAGTTAAAGGCAAGACCGAAAGCCGGCAAAATATCATGCCGCATTACGGCCAGTGACGGCCGTTCCAGTGCCGAAGTCAATTTCGAGATGCCCAATCGGCCCGGCCGACCGCTTGAGACAAAGTACGGTTCCGGTGTTATCGCCGCCGGCAGCACCGCCGTTATAGATATCCCCGGCGGCTGGATCGAAACCACCGATCAGTATTCCATCCAGACATCATCATTCGCGGGGGCACAATTCAGCCGGGAAATCAACTATCTGGTCAGCTATCCTTTCGGCTGTCTGGAGCAGACTACCTCCAGACTCTTCCCCCTGCTGTACTTCAACGATCTGGCGCGCTTCGTGGAGCCGGAAGTATTCGGCACACGTGGTGCTGATTACTTTATCAAAGAGGGTATCATCAAGTTATCGGGAATGATGCAGCCGGATGGCAGCTTCACATTCTGGCCGAATTCAGGAAATGTTAATTACTGGGCTTCGATTTATACCTCGCACTTCCTGATTGAGGCATCCAAAGCGGGGTATGTCGTCGATAAAAATACTTTTGATAAAGTCCTGGATAATCTCAGGGACATCGCTCGCGGTAAAAAGAATGACAATAACATCGGCGACCCGGATAGAATATATGCCGCTTATGCCCTGGCACGCGCCGGCAAAATCGAAAACCGTATCATCAATTACCTTAAAAATATCTATACATTGGAGCTTCCGGCATACTCGAGATATCAATTGGCCGGAACTCTGGCCATGTCCGGTGATAAAGGCAGCGCCCTGGCGCTGCTTCCCGAAAGCGTGCAGCCGGACATTTATGAACCGGAAACCGGCGGGCGATTCAACTCCGGTGTCCGCACCAATGCTATTCTTCTGGAAGTGCTGAATGATATCGATCCGGCGAGCCCGTCATGCGCCACACTGGCGAAATCGCTTATCGAAGATGCTGAGGTCGGGCGATGGTACACCACCCAGGCCACAGCCTTTGCTCTGATGGCGCTCGGGAAATACCTGAAGGGGCAGGAAACGCCCGATTTTACCGGCAGGCTGATTATCGCCGATGACAGCACATACTCTTTCGGCACTGATGATTTCAAAATCCTGCGCAATGACCTCGGTGGCAAAAAGGTGAGCCTTGATGTCAGGGGCAAAGGCTTATGTTTCTATAACTGGCAGGTCAACGGCGTGCCGACGACTGGCACACCGGACGAGTACTCAAGAGGAATTCAAATAACACGCGAATATCTTGATGAAAACGGTAATCCGCTCGATATCAATATTGTGTCACTGGGAGACCAGATTGTCTGCCATATTACAGCGTCCGCGACCGATAAATTTCTGGAAAATGTCGTCATCAGTGATCTGCTGCCGGCCGGCTTCGAAATCGAAAATCCCCGTATCGAAACCGCACCCAAAATGACCTGGGTACCCAGAAAAAATATCGGGAATTTTGATTATAAAGATATTCGGGATGACCGACTGCTCCTGTTTACGACTCTCAATACCGGCAAAAAACAGGAGTTTTATTACAGTCTGAGAGCCATATCAGCCGGGAAATTCAATATCCCGCCGATTGCGGCAGAGTGTATGTATAACCCGATGATTGCCGGGTCATCATCATCGGGTGTCTTGATAATAAGGAACCGTTAAGTTCGTGGCAATGAGAATGAAATTCGTTGCGAAAATAAGAAGAAAGCACTTAATGCTGATTGTCGCGCCGGTATTATGCCTGATTCTGGTATTCCTGATGCTTGATAATCTCATCTGGCCGCTTCCCGCTTCTAAACTCTATCGCGATAATGCCCATTTCATTTATGATCGCAACGGGCAGCTGCTGAACTGCTTTGCCTCGACCGACCATTTCTGGCGCCTGCCGCTCACGCTCGACCGGATATCGCCGAAATTGATCAGCAGTGTGATTGAATCGGAAGACCGATGGTTCTACTATCATCCCGGTTTTAATGCCATATCGCTGTTTCAGGCGTCGGTTGAAAATCTCAAAGCCGGGAAAGTCGTGCGCGGCGGATCAACTATCACCATGCAAATCGCCCGCATGATGGAACCGAAGGAGCGGACAATCAAAAGCAAGCTGATCGAGCTATTCCGCGCTGTTCAACTGGAGATGCATTATTCCAAAGAAGAATTGCTCAATTTCTATTTTAATCTGGTACCATATGGCGGCAACATCGAGGGTGTCGGTGCTGCCGCCTATTTCTATTTCGGAAAATCGGCACAACATTTGTCTTGGTCCGAGGCGGCAATCCTGACAGCCATACCTTCCTCGCCAAATCAGTATCGCCCCGATCTCAGTCCGGCCGGTTGCCGTGCCCGACGTGATGTCATCCTGTCAACATTAAAAGAGCGCGGTATCATTGATAATGGGCAGTTCGCCGCCGCTATAGCCGAAGAAATACCAACGCAACGGTATGATCGACCGTTTATCGCCCCACAATTCTGCCAGACGATGATTACACAATATTCGACTATGGCCGCGATCAAGACACCCATCGACGCGGCGACCCAGATAATGTGTGAACGGCTGGCCTGGGGCCATTATCAATCATTGACCGAAAAGAATATTCACAACCTGTCGGTGGTGGTGCTCGATAATAAATCCGGTGAATTGCTGGCCTTGGTCGGTTCGCCCGATTTTGAGGATACTCGGTACAACGGACAGATCAATGGCGCGACATCAGCTCGCTCGCCGGGCTCGGCGCTCAAACCGTTTGTTTATGCGCTCGGGCTCGATAACGGACTGATTACGCCGCAGTCCCGGGTCGACGATATCCCCATCAGCATCAACGGCTATTCGCCCGACAACTATGACGAGCTGTTCCGCGGAATTGTCACTGTCCGTGCCGCGCTGATCATGTCGCTCAATATACCTGCTGTCAATATGGAACAGGCGGTCGATCTGGAGCAGTTTTATAATATTCTCAAAATGGGCGGTTTGTCCACCTTGTTTCGCAAGCACGATGAGTACGGCCTGCCGCTGGTGCTCGGATCATGCGAGGTGACACTTCTGGAGTTGTCCAATTTTTATGCCACTCTGGCACGCGGCGGCGTATATAAGCCGGTGCAGCAAATTATGGACGTTGACAGCACTCGGGGCACGCGAATATTGTCTGAGGAAACATCATACATCATCTCCGATATTCTCTCCAATCTCCGGCGGCCGGAGTTGACCACCTCCTGGATGGACACCAAAGATCATGCCGTCATCGCCTGGAAAACGGGCACGTCATACGGCCGCAAAGATGCCTGGGCGATCGGCTACAATCCACAGTTCACGGTCGGCGTCTGGGTGGGGAATTTCAACGGCGAGGGTTCTCCATATCTGGTCGGGCTCGAGGCCGCCGCGCCGCTGATGCTGAACATTTTCAACGAAATCACCAAAGGCAAAGAGTT
>JBFMFJ010000208.1:0-6429 GCA_040752235.1 Candidatus Zixiibacteriota bacterium
TCCACCGGTCAATTCCTTTATGGCTCTCGTCGTGGCCGATCTCAGCGTTGACTGCATGATTTGCAGCGAGTAATCGGCGAACAGCACGCCGGATTCCTGGGTATCGGCCTCATAGGTAAACTGGTCATCGATAAAACTCATGACATCGTTGTACTTGGTGACAAAATCATTAACCATGGTCTTTATGGCATCGGTATCTATATCGGTGCTGATTGTAATCGACTCGCCCGGATCGGTTGTTTTTTTGACATCCAGAGAAACACCGGGTATGATATCATCGAAATGATTTGTAGCGGAATTGATAATAATCGGCGACCCGCCGTTGGTGCTGTCTCCCCCGACCGCCAGTCGGGCATCGGAGGCATTCTGCAGAAGAGGCGCGAATCCGGCCACCTGGAAAGTATCACCGGCGGCCAACTGGCCCGCCGTGAACGACAGTTTGAGGCCGTCGGCGCCCATTCCGGTTAATTCCACTTCACTATCAGCCTGAGTCACCAAAATCGTGCCGGAATTGGTTCCGTCGGACCAGTTCAGAGTGATAATATCTGAGCCGATAGTCTGGGTTCCGCTGCCGCCGACAGTAAATGTATATAATTTGTTTGCGCTGCCGCTGTATGATGCCGTCGAGCCGAGAGATATATTCGAGGTTGTTTCCGATGACAATTTTATCATTTCAGGGCTGTCAAACGTGCTGTTTTCGAAATCAAGTATTTCGCCGCCGGTCAGGCCAATATCAAGGTTAATAACATTGGAAGCTCCGGTTTTATTGGCGGTGATCAGAAGGCGGTACGGATTCGATGAGGTGCCGTCGTTGATGATCGAAGCGGTAACCCCGGCATTGGCATCATTGATGGCGTTTTTTATGCTTATAAGGCTGTTATTCTCAGAATCAATATTGATAGTAGTCGTGCTGGCGCTGCCGACCGATATTTTGATCGTACCGGTTCCGAAGACGCCGGTAGTGGAATCACTGACGCCATTGGAGGCAATCTGATGACTCCGGGCCAGTGACAGAACGCTGACATTGTACGATCCGGTCGAGACACGTCCGTCGGCTGTGGCTGTCAGAATTGATTCATCCGAGACATCTATGGCAGCCTTATTATAAGATGATTCCTTTTTCATAAGGCTGACCTGGCTCTGCAGTGCAATGAATTTGGCCAGGACGGCCTGATAGGCGGCAACCTGCTGGGTTTTATACTCTTTCTGTTCTTCCAGCAATGTAACAGGATAACGCTCGTACGACATGATGGTGTCGACGATGGAAGTAATATCGAGATTTGATGCCAGCCCTTCAATAGTCTGAGTGCCCGACATATCTTCTCCTATAAGTTAGCTGTGTCCATTTTTTAAGCAGTCAACAGCATTTCCCGGGTTTGAAAAAACCTGTTTCAACCCAAATCTATATAGAATCTTGTCCTGTATATTTTATCGGATTTTCGGATAAATTATTCAGTTGAAATCGGTTCAGAACCGGGAGCATTTACCGGGGAAAAGGCAAAAAAAAGCCGGCGGGAAGACCCGCCGGCTCATCAGGATAGAATTATTGGAAGAGAGACAGAACCACCTGCGGGACCTGATTGGCCTGAGCCAGCATTGCGGTGCCGGCCTGGAGCAGGATCTGGTTCTTGACGAAAACTGACATTTCAGCAGCCATATCGGTGTCACGAATGGTCGATTCGGACGACTGCAGGTTCTGGGAGGCGATACGGAGGTTTCTCAGGTTGGATTCCAGAGTGTTCTTCTGGAAGCTACCGAGCGTTCCACGAATCGTCGAAACCTGGTCAATCGCCGAGTCGATGACAGTCTGAGCATCTTGGGCGCCCTGGACTGTGGTCACATCGATGCCGGCCAGCGAGGTGAACATATTACCGGCAATATTGCGACCCAGCGAAGAAGCAGCCATACCGGGCAGACTGATTTTGGCAATCTGGCCGACATTGGCACCGATCTGGAAGACCAGCGACTGGTCGGTGTTGCTGATGGTTTCACTGCCGCCGTTGGAGGTCAGATCAATGTTGACCTTCAAGGATTCGGTCCGGTCGGCATTGTAAACGTAGGTGTCGAGACCGGCGGTAACCGCAGTGGCGGGACCGGCGTCAAGTCTGGCGTCGAATCTGGCCGCGGTCGAATCCAGCAGCATGGAACCAAGGTTAATACCCTGATTGGCGGTGGCAATGGTAATACCAATGGTGCCGCGACCGGCAGTATCCTCGGCCTTATTGGCCAGCGTGAAGGACTGGGTCGAATTGTAGTTAACGGCACTAACGGTATTGGTGTAATTGTCAAAGCTTATCAAGGCATCGGTACCCTGAACGGCCACGGCGTCGGTCGAAAGACCGAGGGCGGCGCGGGCAGCACCGACATCGTCAGTCGTGGTAGCCAGCAGCTGGATGGAGTAATCAGAACCTTCATCCATCAGCGTGAATTCGATCTGATTGTCATTGACCTTGGCAACATGAATGTTGTTGACACCTGTCGCGGCCGTGCCGAAACTAACGGCGAGATCGGTTTCCAGCTGGGTGATGAGTGTATCCAGCGAAGTGTAGGTGCCGGCTGTAATAGTTGTCGTCGCGGATATCGAGGAAGCCGATTTGGCAACGTCGATATCGAAGCGAATCTCGTTGGCAGAAGCACCGCGGGCATCGCCGTCGGCAAAGGTATACCAGGCGGTGGTAGCATCGGTGCTGACACCTTCTATTGCCACCGAATAGTTCGCGCCAGCGTTGACGGAACGGAAGACCAGTTCGTTGCCGGCCGACATAACGGCCTCAACGCGGCCCGCCAGAGCGGCATTGTTGTTGATGGCATCGTTCCAGGCGGTAGCCAGCTGGGCGGTGGTCATGGTGTCGGTGACATCCACACTCAGGGTCTGCCAACCGGCGACAGACTGACCATTTTCCTGATAGTTCAGCTTGACGGTATAGGTACCGGCATTGCTGGCGGTAGCAGGGGCGCCGATGGCGGCGGCCGAGGTCAGCTGAGCCGAGGTGGCGGCAGCGGCGAATTCAAGGCCATTGCCCCAGGCATCAAGAATATTAACGGCGGTGGAGACTTTCGACGCACCGGCGGAAGCCTGGATGACATCGATGTTGTGAATGCCCTCGGTCAAGTTGTACGGGGTAATCGTACTGTCGAGCGAAACGCCGAATGAAGTGATGTTCAATGAGGCGGTCGCATCAGCCGTCTTGGTGGCGGTGATGGAGTGCGTCCCGGTTGACAATCCGCTTTCAATCAGCGTGATGCCGGCACTGTTCGAGCTGGTGATGGTGGCGACGTTGGCCTTGGTACCATCAAGCAGTTTCTTGGTTCCGAACTGGGTATTGGCAGCAATTCTATCGATTGTATGAATGGCGTTGTTGATTTCTGCCTGATCGGCTTCCAGCTGAGCGGTGTCGTTGAAGCCTTCGTTGGCGGCGTGAATGGCCAGTTCTCTCATCGAAACCAACAGACTGTTGATTTCATTGAGAGCACCTTCCGCCGTCTGAATCATGTTGACCGAACCTTCGGAGTTCTCAATGGCCTGATTCAGACCGGCGATCTGAGCACGGAACTGTTCCGAGATAACCAGACCGGCCGGATCATCGGCGGCACGGTTAATCCGATAACCTGACGAGAGCTTTTCCATCGACTTGGTCAAACTCATCGTCGTATTAGTCAGATTACGGTGCGAGTCAATCGCAGCAATGTTGTTGTTAATACGAAGTGACATCCGTCATTTCCTCCTTGAATTTTGTCCGGGGTATCCTTACCCCTGACATACTTAACAGCCCTTGTGCGGGCGTACATCCGATGTCACTTTATTCCTATTAAACAGAAAAGGTAATTGGATTTATTTGGTCTTATGCACCTCCCCTTTAAGTTAAATATTCAATTTAACAGTTTTGCTTTTCATCTTCTTTATTGATAATATTAATCGGCAAAAAGGCTTAAAACTTTATTTGCCGCCGATTTGGGGACAAGAACAACGCCCCTTGGGGTTCAACGACTTAGGCGGGCGCCTTGGGAGTCTCTATTTCCAACAGCCGGTTTTTGGCGGGTTGGAAATCAGGATTAATTTTAAGAATCTGCAGATATCCGATTGCGGCCGAGTCGGCATAGCCCAAATTATAATAACACTCCGAAATATTGAAAAGCGCTTGAATATTGTTGGGGTTGACTGTCAAAAAGCGTTCGAAGTGGGGAATTGCCTCGGAATATCGTTCGAGTTGCTGGTAAATACTTCCGACAGCAAGGCTTATGACAACATCATCGGGTGCCATTTTCATATATTTTTCAAGCAGCGGCAAGGCCTCGCTCAGTTTATTCATTCTCAACCGGGTCAGCCCGAGATTTCGACAGGCGGCCATAAGATCCTCATTTAACTCCAGGGCCCGGACATATATTTCTTCGGCTTTGTCATAATTGCCCAGTTTGAAATAACACCCGGCCAGATCATTGTAAGCATCGGAATCATGGGGCGACATACTGATATATTTTTCATAAATCTCGATTGAGCTGGAGAAATCGCCCTGATCGTAATATGTCCTGGCCAGAATATTATAGCCTTCAGGATAATCGGGCCTTGTCTGGACCAGCGCCACCAAAAGCCGAACGGCCTTATCATATTTCTTTCGCGCCGCCCAGAATAATCCTCCCACCTCATATATTTCCGGGCGATCATCGGTCAATTCGATGGCTCGTTCAAGGAAACTGGCCGCTTTTTCCTCATTGCCGGTCAGCGCATAATATCGGGCTTTGTATAAATTGGCCAGATCGGAGGACGGATTGAGAGCCAGTTCTTTCTCAATGTATTCCCAGGCTTTGTCCGCCTCTTCGCGATTCAGATAAATATCGGCCAGTTTGAGATTTATATCGAGGCATGGATCCTGTTCAGCGAGCGCTTTTTTATAATAATTTTCGGCCTGTGCCAGGTTTCCCTGAATCTGATGGATGAGACCCAATGAATAGTAGGCTCGATGGCGCATAAAGCCGAACAGGAGAATGATGCTTAAATCTTCCTTCGCAGGGTCATATTTTTTCTGTTCATCGAGATATTTATTGAAATATTTTTCGGCCTGGTTAAAATCCTGCATCCGGCCGTACGCCTCGGCCATGGTGTACAGGGCATCAAGATAGTCCGGTTTGGTTTCGAGCGCCTGGCGGCATTTCTCGACTGCTTCCTCAAACCTTCCGGCCGCGATTAGGACCGTCGCCTGCTGATGCAATCCCTGCAGGTGCAAAGGAAGAGTGGCGCGGTTTCGAGGATCACTCAATTCCACAGCGCGGGCGGCATGTCTCAGTATAAGATCGGCAAGTTCGCTGTCCGGTTTTTTTGTGATACCGCGAAGCAGTTGCGCGTAATTGAAATGGACAAAAGGATCATCCGGACTTATTTCAAGCTGCTTTTCAAGTAGTTCTCGGGAGCGGGCGACTTTCTTCATCTTCAGATCATGAGACAAATTATACCCATAGTGTTTGATTCTTGCACCCACTCGTAAAATAGGTTCATTTCCCGGAAATTGCAGTTGATTGTGGACAATTCCCTCGTAATGAAATCCGGCATCTCTTTTGAATAACCGGGGCGACGGCAAAAATGATGTGCATTCCCCAGTTTTTTTGTCGGTATTCAGGACCGAAATCGAGACGATCCTGAAGTTCTCCTGATTGATAGCTCGGCGCAGTTCCGGCAAATCATCTCCGATAAATTCCTCATCGGCATCAATGATAAATATCCAGTCGCAGGTTGCCTTTGAAATGGAATAGTTGCGGTGCTTCGAAAAGTCCTTACTCCATTTCTGCGAAAAAACCCTGGCGCCGTACGAACGGGCGATTTCGATGGTACGATCGGTCGAACCGGTGTCGACAATAATAATCTCATCCACCCAGTTTCTTATCGATTCCAGGCAGGTGGGAAGCAATTCTTCCTCATTTTTGACCATCATGCAGGCCGACACAGTGGCTTTATATTTCAAATTTTTCTTCAGGATGCGCAGTTCCTGCACCTGAGAGCATTTCTTGAGACCGCTGTCTATTATCTTTTCCGCCTCATCATATTCTTTTAATCTTTGATACATGGAAGCGAGATTTATGTAAGGATGGTGATAGGCTTTGTTATAACTGATGGCTGTGAGAAAGGACTCTTCGGCCTTATCGGTCTTCCCTGCCGATTGCCAGGCCAACCCGAGATAATTATATAACAGGTGATGGTGACCGTCGCTCAGGAACCTGGTATTATTGGAAACTTTGGATTGTTTCTTCGACAATTCCAGAAATATTTCACCGTGTCTCAGGCATTTTTCATAGTCCTTATATCCCGCATAAACATAGGCGAGGGCAAAATGAAAGTCACGATCATCGGGATTTAATTCGAGTCCCCGGCGGGAGGCTTCTTCCGCCTCGCGATATTGCCGCTGATTGGCACAGGCAAATGCCAGCAAACGCAGGGAC
>JBFMFJ010000209.1:0-6374 GCA_040752235.1 Candidatus Zixiibacteriota bacterium
AGGACAATCAATCGCGATGACAGGAATATTTCGGGCATTGATATATTCAATCGTCTCCGCCGGTAATCCGCGAGGAACTCCCTCAAATCCTGTTCCGAAAATGGCGTCTACGATATAATCAGCTTCGATATGATCAGGCAACTGCTCGGCGGATGCGATTCCGTTAATATTGATATCGACATCCCGCGCCCGACCGAAATTGAGAACGGCATCGGGTGACAGTTTCTCCGCGGGAGCCGGATAATATACTGTAACATCGGCGCCGTACTGATGCAGGTATCTCCCGACCACAAAACCGTCGCCGCCATTATTACCCTTGCCGCAGAAAATGGCGATTTTCCTGCCATGCGGATCGCGAATAATCAAATCCCTGATTCTCTCGGCGATACCGCGTCCGGCGTTTTCCATCAAGTCGGGGCCGGGAATCCCCCTGACTTCAATCGCCTCTTTGTCTATCAGGCGCATCTGTTCGGCGGTTACGAGCTTCATGCCTGCTTCTTTCTGCCGGTTCCTTTACCTTTTTTCTTTTTCTCGCCGTTCGCTTCATCCAGTGCCAGTTTGAGAACCTCACTGGCATCGGAGACAAAAACGAATTTCACGCCCTTCTTGATCTCGGAGGGGACTTCAATGATGTCTTTCTTATTTTCTTTCGGAAGAATCACCGTTTTGATTCCCGCGCGATATGCCGCCAGCAACTTCTCCTTGAGGCCGCCGATCGGCAGGACCTCGCCGCGCAGGGTGATTTCACCGGTCATAGCCAGCTGTGATTTCACCGGTCGCCCGGATAAGATCGAGGCCAGCGCCGTCGCCATCGTTATACCGGCTGAAGGACCATCCTTGGGTGTCGCGCCAGATGGTACATGGATATGTATTTCATGATTATCGCAGACATCCGGCTGGATGCCCAGCGCATCACAATTCGAACGAACGTAAGATAATGCCGCCATTGCGGATTCCTTCATGACTTCCCCCAGATGACCGGTCAGGGTCAGATCCTTCTTTCCCTTCATCAGGGTTGCCTCGATAAACAGAATCTCGCCGCCGACCGAGGTCCAGGCCAGACCCGGCACCACTCCTATCCGTCCCTTTTTCGACACGACTTCACGCGAAAATCGCTGCGGCCCGAGATACTTCTGAATATCATTCTGCTTCACCAGATATTTTTTGGTTGAACCGGCGGCAATCTTTCGGGCCACTTTACGGCATATTGAAGCTATTTCACGTTCAAGATTTCGCAGTCCTGATTCGCGCGTATATCCGTTTATCAGTTCCAGAATGCCATCATCATCTATTTGCAAATCTTTCGTGGTGATCCCATGATTTTCAAGCTGCTTGGGAATCAAATGCCGCTTGGCTATTTCCAGTTTCTCCAGATCGGTATAACCCGGTATTCGGATTATTTCCATTCTGTCGCGAAGCACCGGCGGAATTGGATCAAGCAGATTGGCCGTCGTGATAAACATCACTTTCGACAAATCGAACGGCACCTCGAGATAATGGTCCGAGAAAGTGTCGTTCTGTTCCGGATCGAGCACCTCCAGAAGCGCGCTCGCCGGATCGCCGCGAAAATCGCTTCCCAATTTATCGACTTCGTCCAGCATGATGATTGGATTATTGGAGCCGACCCGCTTGATGCTCTGTATTATGCGGCCCGGAAGCGCACCGATATATGTCCGGCGATGGCCGCGGATCTCTGCCTCATCACGCATCCCGCCCAGCGATATCCGCTCGAATCGCCGCCCCATCGCCCGTGCGATGGATCGTCCCAGTGATGTCTTCCCGACACCGGGCGGACCGACAAAACAAAGAATCGGGCCCTTGACATCGCTCTTCAACTTGCGGACCGCCAGATATTCCAGAATCCGATCCTTCACTGCTGTCAGGTCATAATGATCTTCATCAAGAATTTTCTTGGCCTTGTTAAGATTGAGCACGTCGGTCGTTGAAAATGACCATGGAAGCATCACCAGCCAGTCAAGATATGAACGCGAGACGGTGTACTCCGCCGAGGCCGGGTTCATCCGCGACAACCGCTCCAGTTCCTTCCTGGCGGAACTTTCTGCCACATCCGGCATTTTGGCCTGCTTTATTTTCTCCTCAAGCTCTTCGAGTTCGGCGCGGTCATCCTTTTCACCCAGTTCCTTCTTAATCGCTTTCAACTGTTCCCTGAGAATAAAATCGCGCTGCATCTTCCCCAATTCCGACTGCGCCTCACTCTGGATTTTTTTCGATATTTCCAGGACTTCCATTTCCTTATTGACAATCGACATCATTTTCTGCATGCGTTTGTAAACATCGCTCTCTTCGATGATCTGCTGCTTTTCGCTGATATCGATACTCAAATTGGAGGCGATCAAATCCGCCAGTTTTGACGGTGTCTCCTGGTTGATGGCGGAGATATACAGCTCTTCGGAAAGATTCGGGGATAAGTCCACGATTTTCTTGAGCTGCTCGATCAGGTTGCGCTGAAGGGCCTCAGCCTTGATGGAGCGTACTGTCTTGTCAGGAATTTCTTCCACTTCCGCGGTCAAATACGGCTGCGTCTGAACAAACTGCTTAATCCGGATTCGGGCCAGTCCCTGCACCAGGAAACGAATCGTACCATCCGGAAACCGCAGCATTTTGAGAATATTGCACGATGTCCCCATCCGGCGAATATCCTCCGGTTTGGGATCCTCGGTCGCTTTATCGGATTGAAGAAACACGCCGACCACATTGCCCTGCATCAGGGCTTCATCGATCAAACGCGCCTGTTTCTGCTCATTGGCGATAAGCGGAACCACCAGATGCGGAAAGACGACCATGCCCCGCACAGGAAGAATCGGCAGGACCTGGTTCTTTGGCATTATTGTCTTATCTATTTTATCATTGCTCTTTTTCATTTCGAAACTCCCTTTATGGATACATGTCGGCGCCGGTCACAATTTATATATTGAACCGGAACAGAATAACATCGCCGTCCTGTACCACGTAATCCTTCCCTTCAACATGAAGCTTCGCGGCCGCCTTGAGCGCCGGAAGAGTCTTATATATCATATAATCGTCATATGAAGCCACTTCCGCACGTATAAATCCTCTTTCGAAATCAGTATGAACCGTCCCCGCGGCTTTCGGTGCGGCACTGCCTTTCCTGAGCGTCCAGGCCCGGCATTCAGGCGGCCCCACCGTAAAAAATGTAATCAAGCCCAACAGATTGAAGGACTTCCTGATAAATTTTTCGACCACCGGGCGTTCGATATTCAATTCTTTCAGGAAAGCCTGGCGATCTTCATTCGATAAAGCCGCCAGTTCCATTTCGATTTTTCCACATATGACGGAAATATCCCGCATACCCTCGCGGCAATACTTATTCTCATAATCGGCGTATAGAGTCGGATAATCCGGCAGCATCTCTTCAGAAATATTAAATGTAATTAACTGAGGTTTAAGCGTCAGGAAGGCGTAGCCCCGGATCTCTTTCTTGTCTTCTTCACTAAGCCCTATTTCAATAAGCAATTGATCATTGTTTAATGCCTCCTGGCAACGCTGGAGTACATCCAATTCACGGGCTCGTTCCTGTCGTCCGGTCAGCTTGATTGTCCTCGCCAATTTCTCAATATTAGTCTCTATAATCATCAGGTCCGACAGCACCATTTCATCACTGAGAGCCTGCAGGTCCTGCTCCGGGTGTGTCTCGGAACCGAAATTATCAACCACTATTACGACGGCATCGACCAGTCTCAAGTCATGAAGAATCTCTAGTTCTCCTTTCCCTTTCTTACCCTGACCGGTAAATCCCGGTGAATCCAGAAACTCTATTTCGGCAAATGTTATCTTCTTCGGTCGATGCAATTCACTCAGTTCAACGAGCCGCTGGTCAGGAACCTTTATCACCGCCCGATGAGAGGCCTGGGAATAATCGCCGACCGCTTCCTGCTGCCCTGAGGCCGCATTGAATATCGTCGTTTTGCCCGATTGAGGCAGTCCTATAATACCTAATTTCATATTTTTATTTTATCCTACATTGGAGAATTATGCAAGTTTAAACAGGGTGTCGCCCGTCATTCACAATCCTGAACTAATCCTTCTCATCAACCAGCGAGCGCAGTATTTTCAGATTTTCGATATCTTCGTGAAGATCATCGCTCTTGGGAGTCTCCAGAATCTTGGGAACCCTGCCAAGACGCCGGTCATTCATGATATTGCGGAAAGGTTCCAGCCCCAGTTCTCCCTCGCCGATATGCTCATGACGATCCTTTTTCGAACCGAATGGCTTCTTGGAGTCGTTGAAATGAATTACCTGGAGACGTTTTAATCCGACAATATCATCAAACTCCTTCATCGTTGCGCGATAATCCTTGGCGTCCTGCAGTCTGTAACCGGCTGCAAAAATGTGACAGGTATCCAGACAGACCGAAACACAGTCCTTATTCTCAACCATGTTAATTATCCTGGCCAATTGTTCGAATTTGTATCCGAGATTGGTCCCCTGCCCGGCCGTACTCTCTATACATATCGAGGTTTTGCCGTCGGGAAGTTCCCCAAGAATTCGATTGAAGGCATCCGCTATCCGCCTCAATCCCGCTTCCTCGCCGGAACCGACATGCGATCCGGGATGCATCACCAGGTGCGGGATCTTTAGAACATCGCACCGTTCCATTTCAATTCTAAACGCCTCGATCGATTTCTGGTATAATTCATCATCAGGTGATCCCAGATTGATTAAATAGCTGGTATGGGCGCAAACGACCTTTACTTTGCTTCTTTTCTGCTCGTCAAAAAAACGAGTGATTTCCTCATCCGTAAGTGGTTTGGCTTTCCATTGGTTTGATTGTTTGGTAAAGATTTGGATAACATCACAGCCGGCTTTTTCGCCATCAAGAACAGCATTAAAGATACCGCCTGCTATCGACATATGAGCACCCAGTAACATGCTATTTCCCTTTATATCAAAGCGTTATAATCTGCTTTCGGCAACACGCCTGTCTATCTCAAAGATTCATACGAACAAACCGTAAAAAAACAAAGATAAACCCGTTTTGGCAATGACTATTTCAAATCGGCGAATTCCGCCGCAGAAATCCCGGATCGGTCAAACATGTATGGGAATTCTCCCATAGTCTCCGGTCAAAGACCATTAATCATTTGAGCAGAAAATTACAAAAAGAACATTTTATTAGGATTCCCGCGATTCGACCATTCTTGAATCGAATGCAACATCTTAGTAATCTTCAACTTATGAAACTCGACAATCATTCATCAAAAAATGGGGTGAATATGTCGAAATTATATATGGTTGGCAGAATATTTTCAT
Source organism: Candidatus Zixiibacteriota bacterium (assembly GCA_040752235.1). Lineage (GTDB taxonomy): Bacteria > Zixibacteria > MSB-5A5 > GN15 > PGXB01 > PGXB01. The sequence continues at coordinate 5,294 of JBFMFJ010000209.1, forward strand.
TCTGTTTCCAACGAACCACTTAAGGAGATTTTCAAGATGACTTTACGAAATGATGACAGGGGCTTCACCATCATGGAAGTTCTTGTGTCGGTAATTATTTTGACACTATCCCTGCTTCTTCTTCTGAATATGGCCATGGTGGCCCTTGAAGCCAACGACTGGTCGAATAAAGCGACCGCCTCCACGCAGCTCCTGCAGGACAAACTCGAGGAACTGCGGACGACAATGTCATTATCGAGCGGGCTCGATACCCTTCAGGGCATCGAGCGACGCTGGCAGGTTACGAAGACATCCAATCACCTGCGACGAATCGATATCATGGCATCCTGGCAAAACAATCGCGGTGATTTGCTGCATAATAATATCACCGCCTATGTAAGAACCGACAGCATATAGGTGATGCCATGAAAAAGACATTTGGAAAAAAGATTCATGGCAGGCGGGGTTTCACCCTGCTGGAAGTCCTGATTGCCTTGTTCCTTTCGGCACTCGTTCTGACCGTTATCTTCAAAGTTTTTATCACGCAGCATAAGAACTGGTCGATTCAGGAACAGGTTACGGATATGCAGCAAAACGCCCGCGCCGCCATGGATGAGCTGGGGCGGCAAATACGAATGGCAGGACATGAACTCCCCCTTGGCCTGCCGGGCATTATTGCCTATAACACCAATCCCGATACCATTATTATTACTTATGCCGATGGCGGCTGCGACGCCCCGATCGAATGGACCATGCCGTTACCATCATCGGAACTGAGGTGTGACGGTCATGATATATCCTGTTTCGAGGAAGGTCAGTATGTGTATATATTTCATCCCGACTCGGGCGGTGGTGAGTTTTTCGAGATCAGCGAGGTTCAGGTGGCAGCGGCTCATATTCAGCACAATAAGGATCCGCTGTCAAAATGTTATCCCAAAGGTGCCATAATTATCGCCCTGCAGAGAATTAAATATTTTATCGACAACAGCGACACGCTGCATCCGAATCTGATGATGGAGCTTCCGGGAAGGGCCCCTCAGATTTATGCCGAAAATATTACTGATCTGCAGTTCCAGTACACCATGAAAAATGGTATGATCGT
>JBFMFJ010000210.1:0-6370 GCA_040752235.1 Candidatus Zixiibacteriota bacterium
TCGCCGCGGGCAACAGCAACTCATCATCGCCCGACTACCTCGGTTCACGCGGTGACTGTCTTGATGTCGGGGCCACCGACAAAAGCGGCAATCCGGCCAGTTTCTCGAATTACGGGACCTGGGTGGATATTGCGGCTCCCGGTGTCGAGGTGCTCAGCACTATCACCGATCCGGCCAATCCGACGGTTGATTATGTCGCTTATATGGATGGAACCTCAATGGCCTGTCCGCATGTCGCCGGTGTTGTGGCCTTGCTGGAATCATACAATCCATCACTCTCTGCCAATGACAAGAAAAGTATTATTACCAATGTGGCCAATACCCGGCCTTATAACAAAACCAAAAATGTCGGGGTTGGTTTGATTGATGCCCGGAAATGCCTAAATGCCGCAGGAGGCGGCTGTGATCTGGCCGCCGATTTCTCCGGAACACCGACTTCGGGTTGTACCGGTATGACGGTCAATTTCACCGATCTCTCGACCGGCACCGGTATCGATGGCTGGGCGTGGACGTTCGGTGATGGCGGAACATCATCCGCACAGAATCCAAGCTACACCTATAACACCGCCGGGACTTTTACGGTCAGCCTGACTGTCTCGAGCAGTTCGCAGGGATGCAACGATACACAGACCAAGACCGGATATATTACCGTCAACGGCGCGCCGACGGCCGATTTCTCCGGAACGCCGACATCCGGAATCGAACCGCTGACAGTTAATTTCACTAATCTTTCCACCGGTGCCGCCAGCTATAGCTGGGCATTCGGTGATGGTGGCACCTCAACCGCCCAGAATCCGTCGCATAGTTACAATGCCGGCACCTATACCGTCACGTTGACCGCCACCAATGCCTGCGGTTCCGATGTGGAAACCAAAACGGATTACATCACGGTCAGTCCGTGTGTCGCGCCGACGGCAGCCTTTGTCGGCAGTCCGACTTCCGGATATGCGCCTTTAACAGTCAATTTCACCGACCTGTCCACCAATGCCACCGGCTGGAGCTGGACATTTGGTGATGGCGGCACTTCAACGGCGCAGAATCCGAGTTATACATATACAGCCGAAGGAATCTACACCGTGACTTTGACGGTTACGAACTCCTGCGGTTCGGATGTAGCTACCATGCCCGACTATATCACCGTCATGGCTTCACCGGATACCTATGCCTATGCCCTGTCTGATATTCCCGTGACGGGAGTCGTCCTTGGCAATTATCTTGACACCAGGGTATCGGATAATGTCTATGAGAGAATAACCGAAGTGCAATATACCGGACATCCGGTCAAGACCTACAGCTACCTGGAACACAAATGGACCTTTGATGTCACTTCGGGATCGACAATTACTTTCTATCTTGAGGCATATCGCCCCAATAATTCCGATGGCGACAACTTCGATTTCAGCTACTCGACGGATAATGTCACATACCTATCGCTGGTGACGGTTGCCAGTGCTGTCGAGCAGGTATATACCGCGACTATTCCCAATACAACCAGCGGTACGGTCTATGTCCGGGTTGTTGATAATAACCGGACATGGGGCAATGTCTCGCTCGATCCGGTCTATATCGATGAGATGCACTTCCTGACCACGGGAGCGGGCCCGCAGCCACCGGCGGCCGATTTTGTCGGCTCACCGACCACGGGAGCGGCGCCATTGACGGTCAATTTCACTGATCTGTCAACCGGAAGTCCGGAAAGCTGGAACTGGACCTTCGGCGACGGCGGCACCTCGACGGTGCAGAATCCGAGTTATACTTATAATAACATCGGCACCTATACTGTCTCTCTCACTGTTACCAATGCCGTCGGCTCCGACACCAACACCAAAACCGGCTATATCATTGTATCGGAAACCGGGGCTACGATGCATGTTCATAGCATGGTTGTAACACGGCCGAAGGTGGGGGCCTACTATGTCGGCCAGTGTGTCGTGACCATCAATGACAACAATGAGAATCCGGTCAACGGAGCCATGGTTTATGTGACCGCGACCGGCCCGACGAGCGGCACTTTCAACGGCCTGACCGGCGCGGACGGAACTGTCACTTTCCAGACCTCCGGCCTGAAGAAACCATCGGGTGAGTGGTGTTTCGAAGTGACCAATGTCACTCATGGCACATTGACCTACAATGCCGCTGAAAACCATGTCACCAAGGCCTGCGAAAGCGGCCCTGTTTTCAAGGGTATCGACGGCACATATCAGGTGCTTCCGTATGAGTTCGCGCTGTATCAAAACAGCCCGAACCCATTTAATCCGATAACCGATATCGCTTTCAGTCTGCCCGAGGCGACCTATGTTACCCTTGAGATCTACAACATTATGGGTCAAAGAGTGGCGACACTGGTCAACGGCTATCATGAGGCGGGCAACCATACGGTTACCTGGGATGCGTCATCATCACCGAGCGGCATTTACCTCTATCGTATCGAGGCCGGACAATTCACGGCCAATCGGAAGATGATGCTTTTGAAATAGTCTATTTTGAATTTAAAAGAAAAGGCAGGGTAAAAATCCTGCCTTTTTATTTTAGATGACATATTTCTAATCCGTCAGTGATTTCGTATCTTTGAAGGCCCCCTTCACCTGACGCTTGATTTTGAATCCCTTCAGGTCCTGGTCTGCCTCGAAACCGTAACCCATTAAAGTATCGCCTTCCTGATAGATGGTAACAAAGGAATCAGTCGTGACTTTCTGATCCAAACCGTTCCAGAACAATTGCTCCGTTTCCAGTCGGGAATTATTCTCTTTTGATATTACCACGACATTGCCATTGGCAACCATATATTGAATAGCTTCACGGACCAGACCGCTGTCGGCGATAAGGTGCGAAGTCTCGACACCTTTATTATTATAAAAATGAACATCCAATCCCCAGGCCAGAGTGGAATCCTGTTTGTTGTATTTTTCGATATAATCGGCCTTGATTTCGGTTGTACGAACGGAGCCTTTGAAAAGAAATATCGAAGCTCCCTTTATCTGCTGGTCGGGGCGGATGAGAGTGCTGTCGGCCAGTGCTTCATCTCCAGCCCCCGGTGCTTTGATTTCATCCTTGCCGCTGCATCCGAGGAATACGGCCAATAGTGCTGCCAAAACAATGGTTATCGGTTTATTCATTCTATTCATTATCCTTATTATCGACTTTTTCTGTCCTTTCATCCACCGGTCTTGTCAGCCAGCGGTTGTGAATCCATATCCACTGATCCCGGTATTTGTCGATTATATCTTCGAGTGCCCGGGTACATTCAGCCGTAATATTATACACATCTTTATCAAAATCTTCGCTGGGCTTAATCCTGATTTCCGGCTTGATAATCACCTTATAACGCCTACCCTCCCGGACACAGGCCATTGGGATAAACCCGGCTTCGGCTTTCAAACCCAGAATCGATTGACCCACAGGAGTATACGAAAGTTTTCCAAAAGCGGGCACGAATTCCGAGCGGACCCGCATCGAATCGGTATCCATCAGAACCCCAAGGGCGTAGCCATCGCGCAAGACTTTCATTATCCGGCGCGGCGAATCGGTCGTGGAAATATTGACAATTCCCATCCCGGCCCGGTTTTCGGTCAGCATTTCATCCAGCCGTCTGTCATACATTTCCCGGCCGATGACCGCAACCCGGTATCCCCGCTCGGCAAAAAAGACCGCCAGCAGTTCGAAATTGCCGATATGTCCGGTGACAGCCACAACGCCCTTGCCGCGATTATAGGCGGCATCGAAATACTCGAGCCCTTCAACGTCTATAAGCCCCTTTATTTGTCGGCGATAATGCTTTAGAAACCGAAATACATCTACCAGATTTTTGCCGAAATTGAGAAACAGGTTTTTGATAATATTTTCGCGCTGCTGTTCACTCAGGCTTTCACCATAGACCATTTTCAGCGTTTTGTGCGCGGTGGCTCTTTCTTTCGAACTGAAAAGATAAGCGAAATATCCAAACATGCGGCCTTCATGGACAGCAACACACCTTGGCAAAACATTAAACAGCCATTTCAGGAAAATGGTAAAGCTATAGATCAGGTTGTTTTTTATTCTCTGCAGCTTTTTGTTTTTCACGGGAATCAGACAAGTTTTGATTTCAGGATATCATGCAAATGAATAATACCGATAGGATGGCCTTCCCGGTTAACGACCGGCAGCACTGTAATGGAGTGTTTTTCCATGACAGCCAGGGCTTCATCGACAAGCGCCCCGCGCTTGATGGTCTTCGGCTTCTTCACCATGACTTCGCCCACCGACCGGTCATGGAAACCTTTATCTTTCTGCACCAGCCGCCGCAGGTCGCCATCGGTAAATATGCCGACCAGGATGTTTTTATCATTTGCCACCAGGACGGTTCCCAGTCTTTTTCCGGTTATTTCCAGGATGGCTTCAAGCATCGGTGTTTCCGGTTTGACCAGCGGGATTTCGGAATTGGTATGCATCAGTTCCTCGACCCGCATCAGCAGTCTCCGGCCCAGCGATCCGCCGGGATGTAGATGCGCGAAATCATCCGGCGAGAAATTCCGTTCTTCGAGCAGTGCGATCGCCAGGGCATCGCCCATGACCAGCGCCGCCGTAGTTGATGAAGTCGGTACCAGATTATTCGGGCAGGCCTCCGATTTGACGGAGCAATCAAGAACGATATCGCATTTTGAGGCCAGCGGCGAGGACATCTGTCCTGTGAGAAGAATGATCTTCACATCGAGACGTTTGATGGTCGGTAAAATCGTATATAACTCTTCGGTTGCCCCTGACTTGGAGATGGCAATCAGTATATCCTCTGATCGTACCAAGCCCAGATCCCCGTGGACTGCTTCGGCCGGGTGCAGGAAGAAGGCCGGGATTCCGATCGATGAAAATGTGGCGGCCACTTTTTTGCCGACCAGTCCGGATTTTCCCATGCCGGTTACAATCACTTTGCCGCGGCAGTTTAATATGGCCTGTACTGCCTGAGTGAAATTGTCATCCAGCCGTTCGGCCAGTTCGGTAATGGCTTCAGCTTCTTTTTTTATAACTTTGCGACCATTTTCAAGTATCATATTGTCACCTATATCAAATGCGCGGACGGATCGATGCCATTGCCGTCAAAATATGCCTTAATGACCTCACGGACCGCCCCGTCGCCCCCTTTGGCTTCGGTAACGTAATCGACGACATCAAGTAATTCCCGGGCGGCATCCGCCACGGCGATCGACAGTCCGACCTCCCTGGCCAGACCGATATCAAGGATTTCATTGCCTATAAAGGCAACTTCGGAATGCGCAATCCCCAGTTCCTCCAGCAGCGGAGCGATCTGCTTGCGCTTGTCGAGCATCTTCTGCAGGACATGCTTGACACCAAGATCCTTCATGCGGGTTGTGGTCGCCTCCGATTTGCGCCCCGAGACAACGGCGATTTCCAGCCCGGCCCGCATCGCCAGAACGATGAAAAAACCGTCCGAAATATTGAATTTTTTCAATTCGAAGCCGTCAGGACCGAAAAATATATGATCATCGGTCAGGACGCCATCGACATCCATGGCAAACAGCCTGACCTTTTTCATCCGTGCTTTGAATTCCTCGTATGTGAGGTGTTTCTTGCCGCTATTTTTCATTGCTCAGTTCCCGACCGCCTCTCTGACCTTCAAAACCTGCTCGATGAATGTCTGCAGTCTGTCCAGCGGCAGCATGGTGGCCGAATCGGAGAGTGCTTTGGCCGGCTCAGGATGAGTCTCCAGAAACAGACCGTTGATACCGATCGCCACCGCCGCCTTCGCAAAAGGAATGATAAACTCCGGCTGTCCCGATGAGAAATTACCCATCCCGCCGGGAAGCTGCAAAGAGTGCGTGGTGTCGAAGACCACGGGGTAACCGAAGCGTTTCATTATCAGGAGGGAACGAAAATCAACCACCAGATTATGATAACCGAATGATGAGCCTCTTTCGGTCAGAAGTACCTTTCCTGATTTTGCTTTGGCTGCAATCTTGTCCATATCTTCGGGCGCCAGGAATTGACCCTTCTTTATATTAATCCACTTACCTGTGGCGGCCGCCTGGCGGACCAGTTCGGTCTGACGACACAGGAAGGCCGGTATCTGTAAAACATCGACAACCTCCGCCGCCATTAGTACTTCTGTTGTCTCATGAACATCAGTCAGAACCGGTAGTTCGAATTTCTCGCGGACCTGGCGCAATATTTCCAATCCAATTGCGATACCATGGCCGGCGAATGATTCGCCCGAAAGACGGTTGGCCTTGGCATAAGAGGATTTAAATATGATGTTGAGGCGGTATTTCTCCGACATCTTTTTCAGCCGGTCGGCTACAGTAAAACAAATCTCTTCCGATTCGACAACACATGGGCCGGCTATCAGGAATAACTCCTTACTGTCCAAAATCCGGTCGAT
>JBFMFJ010000211.1:0-6317 GCA_040752235.1 Candidatus Zixiibacteriota bacterium
ACAGTTCATTCAATATAGAAGAATCATTTGATACGCATTACGGGCACCAGACCATCCTGTCGCGAAATGAGACCATAACTCTGATGACCGATAACACTGCCGAGGCCACCTATCCCAATCTGGCCGAGGCGGAAAATGACCTGTTGCCGCCGTTTCTTTATAAACCAAACAGCAAAAATATCCTTTATATCGGTCGGGCCGAATTCGGCGTCATGCAGCTGGCCGACAGTCTGACCGGCGTAAAATTGAGTGCCCTCGACCCGAGGAAAAGGTTGACGGAAGTAATTAACGAGATTATTCCTTCAACTCAGAGCATAAATAAAATCAATACTGATCAGTTGTCATACTTCCTGAAACGTCGCCTCATCAGCAAATATGATATCATTGTTCTGAATCCGGGCGAACCGGATAATCATAGAATAGGCCGATTGCTGACAGTCGAATTCCTTAAACAGGCAAGAGGGAGTCTTGAAAAAGATGGGATATTATTTTATCCGGCGCCTTATGATTCCGATCGGTATATCTCGCCCGACAAAGGCATTCTCCTGGCTTCGATCTATAATACACTTCGTCAGGCCTTCAATTATGTCGTATTATGGCCGGGTGAAACAACCTTCTTTTTCGCCTCGGATGACTCCCTGATAAATATTCCTCCCGAGCAGACTATTCCGATATCCGACAGCCTTTCATACAGACCGCAATATATTAACAGCTACTACCTGCCCGATCGGCTGGGAGAGTTAAAAACAGCCAGGCTGAGCAATGCGATGCCTGCCACGGATCAGTCGAACACTTTGGACAAGCCGATACTTCCATATTATCAGGCGTTGTATCGATCGACGGCTGATGGTTTTGATCGAAAATTGATTCCTTTTATACTGGGAAATCCTGTTCTATTGCTGAGTCTTCCGGTTCTCATCCTGGCTTTATTGCTCATTCTCGTATTGCGCCGTAAACGCCGTCGGGCTTTTGGGCTCTTTTTATATTTCATTGCAGGTATTGTTTCGCTTTCTCTGGAACTGGTGTCGTTTTATGTCTATCAGTCAACGTCCGGATCTTTGTATTCGGAAATGGCGATTCTTATCGGTTCGTTCATGATCGGTCTGGCCCTTGGTACATACTACTCGCTTCGAATAAATAAGGAAAATCTGGAATACCCGGCTCTTTTACTGATGCTGACAGCCGTTGTGTTCTATTATGCCACCTTCGATAAGATCGGCGCCGGTTTTTCACTGGTATATCATATATGTTTCCTGATTACTTCTGCGATGGCAACCGGGTCGATATTTGTTGCCGCCACCGACCGTTACTATTATGGAAAATCGGAATCCAATCGGGGGGTTGGCTATGCTTTTGAAATTGTTGGTTCGGCTGTTGGTGCCCTGACGGCTGTCACCGTCTTTTTGCCGCTGATTGGCCTTCAATGGCTGCTTATCTCGCTGGTTTTGCTGATCGCCGTCACTCTTGTCGCGGCTATTGCAACCAACTAGACAGAACTTCTGAATATAGCTTGCAATTAAGCGATGGATTAATATTTTAATCCTATGGTACGAACCATCAATGATATAGACACTCCGGCCATATTGATTGAAAAATCAATAATGGAAAATAACATAAGTAATATGCAGCGCATTGCCGCTAATAACGGCGTCAATTTGCGCGTTCATATTAAAACTCATAAAATCCCTGAACTGGCTAAAATGCAATTAAAAGCCGGCGCTGTCGGGATTGCCGTCGCCAAGCTGGGGGAGGCCGAAATCATGGTTGAGGCCGGTGTTAAAGATATCCAGATTGCCAATATTATCACCGGTCCAATAAAGATCAAGCGATTGCTCAGGCTTCATCGCAAATGCTTCCTTCAGGTCGGAGTCGATTCCGAATATAATGTCCGTGAACTGGCGACAGCATTTGAAAAGTCGCGCCGGACTCTGGATGTTCTGATAATCATCAATACCGGGCTCAATCGCTGCGGTCTTGATAATGATCGCCGGATTATTAAATTGGCCGACTATTGCCGAAGTCTTAAGGGGATCAGGCTGGTAGGGCTGATGGCTCACGCCGGGCATGCGTATGCCGCATCGACCAAAGAGCAAATCAGGAAAATTGGCCGTTTTGAAGGGGAGAGGTTGGTCGAAATAGCCTCGGCGTTACGAAATTGTGGCCACAAAATCGAGGTCGTTTCGGTCGGCTCGACTCCCACGGCGCGGTACTGTTCTGAAGTCAAAGGCGTGACCGAGCTTCGTGTCGGCAACTATATATTCAATGACGTAGCTCAAGTAACACTTCAAATAATATCTGATACTAGTTGTGCCGCAACAATATTATCATCAATTATCAGTCGTCCGTCTGTCGGACGCCTTATAATTGATGCCGGCAGTAAGGCTTTGGCACTTGACCGGGGCGCTCATGGCAGCGATCTTATTTCGGGTTATGGGCGCATAGTCGGCGGCGGCGGAAATATAGCCAGACTGTCTGAAGAGCATGGTATAATTGAAAAACCTTCAAAGAAATTTAAGGTCGGTGATCGGATTCGAATTATTCCTAATCATATATGTACTGTTATGAATTTATTTGATTATGCCTACCTGGTCGATGGGCAAAAGGTTCTGAAAAAACTGGAAATCGCCGCCAGGGGCATGGTAAATTAGGACTCATATGATATATCCATCACGCCACATAATATTCCTGAATTCCCGCTATTCGGCTTCGGAGAATAAATTCTATTTAAGATTACTGAGGGGCGGTTATAAAATTGCGGTTGATGGCGGCATAAGGTTTTTTAGAAAGAACAAACTGACACCTGATCTCCTGATTGGCGATTTTGACTCCGCACCCAAAATGTCCCGAAAATACCTTTCCCGATTTGAGGTAATCCGGCATCCTTCACGAAAGGACAAAACTGACAGCCAGCTTGCCGTGGAATTATCGCTGGAACGGGGTGCCAAAACAATCGACATTTGCGGCGGAATCGCCCATACCGAGATCGACCACACTCTGGGCAATATCTTCCTGCTTGACCTCGTGAACAAATGGAACCGCCGAAATAAGCTGGATGTCGCCGCCCGCCTGATCAGCTCCTGCAACATGGTTTATTTGTTTCAGGACCAATCGACTGTATTAAATGCCCGCCGAGGAGACTTTTTATCGATAATTCCTTTATCCGATGGGGTTCGGATAGAGTACAGCGGGCTGGAATATCCTGTTCCGGAAAAGCCACTAACGACCGGTGACAGCCTGACATTGCGTAATTATTTTAAAAGCAGTCGCTGCCATCTAAAAATCTCCGGTCGCGCGGTTGTGACGATAATCTCTAAATAGCAATCCGTCGTTTTCACGCTATCCAATTCGATTAATAGTCTTTATCCCTGGAAAACCTCATTTGGGATTCATGCCGACCATTCCCCAGGAAATTCTCGCTTTATTCAAAATTGGATATTGATAATGGGTAGTGACCAAAATAAAAAAAGAGGTGGAATCGGCTCATCATTTACTTGACAAAACATTTTCCCCATATATATTTGGTGAAAATTATAAGGGACCTTTGCCGATATAAACAAGTGGGTCCGCAGATTATTACTGGGAGATCGTCCAACGGCAGGACACGTGGCTCTGGACCACGGTATCGGGGTTCGAATCCCTGTCTCCCAGCTTATTTTTTGCCATTTTTTTGTATCGACTCAGAGGCCAAAGTGGCTTTGCTTTCAAGAGACTGAGAACTCGCGAGAAATGCCTGTAAAATAGCCGGGATTCCCTGCAAAACCTAAAAAAGGTGGGAAAGCCATGTATGTAATCCCTGGACGAAATTATGATGGCCCTTTTATATTCTATCCGATTTGCACCAGGTCGCCGACAAACATTGAAATCAGAAGCCAGATTCCCCATATATAGCCGACTGTTATGGCGGCCTTTCTTTTGGAGACATCCAGGGCAATTGAAAAGCCGATTATCAATAATACTGCCATCCAAATAGAAAAAACATCAAGTCTATTAAGCAGATTAAACAAAGGGGAGTATTTCCATTCTATTGGTAATAAAACCGCTGGTCCAAGATAAATATATGTCGTTCCTTTGGCCAGAATTAGCGGTATTTTTATAAGTGCCTCGGGAATCAGAATAAGAAGGGAAAAACTACAAACGGCAAGAATTTGTTTAAATGAGATTTGCGGTTTTATTAGATGATAAGCCAGCCAGAAAACCAACGCAATGCCAAAAAGCTTGATTGTCTGGATTGCCGTCACCGCCAATATGGCGAGACGAACCATTGGCCAAGAAACACCCGGGGTACCTTGCGCATCAATATTACCGACACGACGATCAATCTCCGCTTGACTCAAATTCTGACTGGAGCGGATATCAGACTTTATATCCTCCATTTTGATATTACTTGTAAATGCCAGAGATGACAACACTATCAGGATAGAGATTAAATAAGGAATAAGCCAACGGGGCTTATTTCGAAGCGCACCAAATGCCTGCGATGGATTAAAGATCGTATCCCATATAACGCGAAGGTATGATGATCCTTTAGAATTTGCCGCAAGAACGATCTCCTCGGATAATTCACTGATTTCCATAATCCCTCCCTATTAATATTGCGCCAGTGAACCGACCCTTCTGGCCTGATTAAAGCCTATTCTGATTATTATAAATCCCAACGGCACGGTAACAAGCGTCATTATAAAGAGAATGAAAAGCTGATAAGATACTTCGGATATTCCCGCACTTCGTATTAGGGTCATTCGCAGGGCATGAAGTGCATGAGTGGTGGGAAGAAGGAATGAAATTGATTGCAAATATTTGGGCAGATACTCGACTGGAAACAGTACCCCGCTGAGCAGGCCGGTCAACGCTGTAAATGCCCAGGTAATAGGATCACCCACCTTGGTAATAATAATAACCCCGGCGCTCATCAATCCGATTCCGGAGAGCGACGTTATTGTCAATATAATCGATATCAGCCCGCCTGCGAAATTGACGCCAAGCGGTATGCCGAATACAAACACAACGATTGTCAGTAAAATGGCCACATTGATAAACGACTGAATAAAATTCATGACTCCGGCATAAATTAGTATCAGCTCCAGTCTGGTATTGCTGATAAGAAGATATTCCAGAGTGCCCATCTGTTGCTCTGAGCGAATCGTACTCTGGAATGAATTCAATGAGACTCCGACGAAGCTGGTAAAAGCTGTTCCGATTATCAGGTATGCCAGTAGATTTCCGCCATATTGTTCCAGGGCCGGAAAACTGTTACCATCGGACAGGAAATTGCCCATAAAAGTGAACTGCAGCAGTCCGACAAAGCTTCCGACAACTCCGAGCGCCAGGGCGGTTTTATAGCTCACCAGGGTGATCAGGAATCGTTTGAAAAATAGATAAATCTTGTACATACTTACCCCGCCAGCTTTATAAAGACATCTTCAAGTGATGCCTCGCGGGTATTGGTTCGGCTGATACTCAGACCGGATCGGGATATCAATCCCAACGCCTTGTTTACATCAAAAGAGCCATTGTAATTTATTCGTAAAAGACCTTCCTCGGTCTCGACAGAATAACACGATGTTGCTCTTTTTATTTCTGATTTCAGATTGTCAAGCAGCATTGAATTGACGGCTGTCGCTGAAACCTCAAAAACAATCTCAAGGCTTCTCCGCCCGATTATGTTTTTAAATTCATCAACCTTGCCGGTTTTCAAGAGGCGGCCATTTTTCAGGTAACCGATTCGATCCGACATTTTTTCGGCCTCATTCATGTCATGGGTCGTCAGCAGGATAGTCTTATTCCGCTTTTTTAGGGCAAAGATAATTTCGCGGAGTTTTTTGGCCGAATGAGGATCGACACCGCTGTTGGGCTCATCAAGCAGATAAACCTGTGGATCATGTAAAAGCGACCGGGCCATGTTCAACCTTTTTCTCATCCCGGTACTGTATCGCATATACTGCAGTTTGGCACTGTCCTCCAAACCAACCATTTCCAGCGCTTCCGCAATTTTCGATTTTAGTCCGGAGCGGGGGATACCATACAATCCGCCGAAGAATTCAAGATTCTGCGCACCGGAGAGGCGAAAGTAGAAAGTTCGCTCATCTCCGAGAACCAATCCCAAAGTCCGCCGCGCTTGATATTCTTCAGTATTGATATCATAGCCGCAGATTTCGACTGCGCCGGCGCGGGGGAGAATCAATCCTGAGATTATCCGGATAAGAGTCGTTTTCCCCGAACCGTTGGGCCCGAGAAGAGTAAATATTTCACCCGGCTGAATATCGATAAAGATGTCTGGAAGTGTAAACCCATCTGTTTTGGGATATTTATATGATATC
>JBFMFJ010000212.1:0-6216 GCA_040752235.1 Candidatus Zixiibacteriota bacterium
ATGGACAAGCAAAAGGGCTTCGACTTGTTAAAGGATATTATGCCCGATATTATGGCCCTTGATCTTCAATTTGTCCTTCTCTGTACCGGCGACGAAGAATATCACCAGTGTTTTGCTGAAATGGAAAAAGAATATTCGGACAAGTGCCGGGTTTTCCTGAAATTTGATAATAATCTTGCGCACTTGATAGAAGCCGGGGCGGATATGTTTCTGATGCCATCCCGTTATGAACCATGCGGGCTGAATCAGATGTACAGCATGAAATATGGTACCATTCCCATCGTACGAAGAACCGGGGGACTGGCCGACTCAGTGATGGACTTCGATGAAGCGGCTCTTTCCGGAACCGGATTTGTTTTCGAAGACTATGATTCCGGCGAATTGCTTCTGACCATAAAAAGGGCGGTAAATACTTTCGGGCGAAAGAAGATCTGGTTTAAGATAATAAAGCAGGCCATGGCTCAGGATTTTTCATGGAGCAAGGCCGCTATCCGTTATTCCGAATTATACTTTCAGGCGATTGATCACTGATTTATCACCGAGTTTATTACTTCCAATTTCAGACTTGGCATCCCAGAACAATTGTATTAGTTTAAATTCAATTGTTGAAATTAAAGCATCGGGAGAATGCCATATATGGTATCCGATTTTCAATCGCGTTCGATTCATAAGGATATTATCTGGTGGATAATTCTTGCGATTGCCATCATCGTGCATCTGGCGATGATTCTATGGTTTGATTTTACTCAGGATGACGCCTTTATAACATTCCGGTACGCTGCCAATTTTGTCGATGGTCACGGGTTAGTCTTTAATGCCGGAGAAAGAGTCGAAGGGTACACCAACTTTTTCTGGCTGATCATTATGATAATCGGCCTTCTTTGTAAGTTCGATATTTTGATTTTCTCCAAACTTATCGGCGCGATCTGCAGTTCTCTTACTCTCATTGTAATATTTATGACTGGCCGGGATATGGCACACGGGAATTTGCGGGTAGGCGCTCTGGCCGGCCTGATGCTGGGACTAATCTATTCCTTCGGCTACTGGGCGGGGGCTGGTCTGGAGACCGCCGCCTTCACACTGATGGTGACCCTGGCCGTTTATTTTTATTACAAAGGCTCTTTTATGGTCATACCGGCACTGATTGTATCATGTTTGTTGAGGCCGGAAGGCGTATTGATACTACTCTTCATCATGATTTATGACATCCTCTCATCAAAAAAGATCAGCCGGCATATTGTAGTTATAATATCGGCCTGTATGATGGCATTACTTCCCTATGCCGTTTTTAAGTACATCTATTATGGCGGGCTTTTGCCGAATCCATTCTATGCCAAAACAGATTTTACACTCTATAAGTATTGGGATGGATTGAAGTACATCGGTGAATTTTTCTGGCATTACTGGGCCGCCGGATTATTTTTATTACCGATACTTTTATTGTTACGCCGGGAAGGCCGCGGTTTTAGGCTGATGGCCGGGTTAGTCGCCGTTTATTTCATATATATCATCGCTGTCGGCGGTGATGTCCTAAAAGTCCATCGCTTTTTTATCCCGGTGTTGCCGCTTATGATCCTGCTTGTCGTATATAGCCTGTCCCGTCTGATCAAAAAACACCTTATATTGGCATCAGCTCTGGCAGTCATCATTGCCTGGCAGCTTCTGATACCTCTGAACTATGTGAAATCCTATCATCTGGCTGAAAAGATGCTTACCGCCAAAATGAGTTCACTCGGTCGGGACCTTGCCGCGACGGACAGCCGCGATTTTTCGCTGGCCACCACCACTATCGGCGCCATCGGCTACCATCTGCCCGGGCATCATGTATATGATATGCTTGGCCTTACCGACACTGTTATTGCCAGGTATCCGGAAAAATCCCTGGAAGGCATCACGACAACCTGGCGGGAGCGCCGATACAATACCCCATATTTATTGTCGCGCCAACCCGATTATATACTTTTCTCGACCGGACGCAAGCCCTCGGCCCCGGCCGAAAAAATGCTGCAGCTTTATTCGGTCTTTCAGCAAAATTATCGAACGGTCACATATGAATTCAACAACATGCGCCATGATATTTTCAAAAGATATTACAAAATTGGAGGAAATATCAGACGGGATATTAATGTCAGCTTTATTGGACTATATGATCGCGGCTTTGAATTATTTACCGCGGGACAATATACCGCCGCGACCGGAGCTTTTCGTGAAGCATCAAAATATGTCCCGGACACCGTTTGTTCATACGTTCGATACTGTATCGCAGAGAGTCTGCGTAAAGCCGGTGACCATGAAGCCAGTTACCAACTGCTTAAGGAACTGTCAAAAAGTGACAGCCTGACTTATGAGATATTTTTAGATCTTTTTGTTTATGAATACTCCGGGTTGCGTGATTATGAAAAGGCGGATTATTATCATAAAAAGCTGGAAAAACTGATTCCGTGGTACCTTCCAAGACTTGATGCCAAAGTGGAACAGCTTGAAAACTGAGCCATGGACTAATTGCCTTATTCATAACAAATTACATTAATGTCACACTCTATTTTCGTAATAAATTTGAAGTGAAAAAAGTTGACAAATGAAAATTACTGTATATATTATTAGCCACTAAGCGGGAATAGCTCAGTTTGGTAGAGCACCACCTTGCCAAGGTGGCTGTCGCGGGTTCGAGCCCCGTTTCCCGCTTTTTTTAACGGCGGCTTAGCCAAGTGGTAAGGCAGAGGTCTGCAAAACCTCTATTCTCCGGTTCGAATCCGGAAGCCGCCTTTTTTTATGCCGCCTCTTGACAAACCCCATCATTTTATTACTCTTAGAACATCACTTTTTCTAAAAGGTGGGTCGGTTCTCTCTAATGAATGTTTACAAAGTGATTATCACCGGCATTAGTGCGATTTTCTTTTTTTGCATTTGTGTAAATCTAATCGCCGCCATTTCGGCCCCGGTTTGCCCAACTGTTTTTGCCGGAAGCGATGGAAAATACGAAATCTACTGGTTCTATCCCGGCTTGCATGAGACATCGGCAGGAGAACTTTCGAAGTATCCTGATGATGTCGGGGCGCCTTCCGTTGTGGGCGGGCAATATGCCATTATGACAAGATTCGGGCTCGAGCCGCCGGCGGTCGTAAATGGCGCCGCCCTGTATATTGCCAATTTTGATCCTTTCCCGAACCAGCCGGGAGACCAGTTTACTCCACTGAAGCTGTTTCTTGGTCGGTCTTTTGACAATGGTTGTTTTGCATACGAACGAACTTATGTACTTGCCCTTGATTCGTCAGCATGCGGGTTGGGGGAGATTGTTGGGATCGATGACATTGGGTTCTCAAGCATTCTGCATAATATCTGGATTGGTCTTGAATGGCCGGGCGAAGAATCAATTTCGCCGTTTATCGGCGCCAGTTATAATCCCGTCGGGCTGGAACAATATATTCTGGAAACAGGGGAGACGTCATGCTTCATAAGAGAGGCCCAGAAAAATTATATGCTGGAAATCGGATTATTAAACTGGACCGCCGGCAATAATCCCGAAGGCATATCTGAGTCGGTCCCCGAGGGACTATTATTCGAAGTGCTTTTCGCTGAGGATACTCTTAATAATCCGGGTCAATACGAAGTACTTGATGTCGTCGGCCCCGATTCCCTCTTTGCCGCAGTCAATATAGCCGCCGAGGGCTTTATATGTATCCGTGCCTCTAATGGAATAGACACGGCAAGATCAGTGTGGACCGGTCTTGATTCCAGGCATCTGCCCGATATTGCAGTTTATCCGCCGGTACTGGAAATGCCTCGTAATAAGATGACCGCCGATTTCTATGATTTTGCTCTTGCCAATACCGGACCTAACAGTCTCTCAGTACAATTGGATTATGATTCTCTGTTAATGAGACCGAGTTCAAGGATCTTGAGTATTGAACCGGGGGAGACGGCTGTTGTCGGACTGGAGCTTCTTGCCGGCTCCGATGAGGATTCATTGCTTAATTCGACCATAACCATATTATCATCAGAAGATAAATATCCGATTCTCTATCACGTCAAATTCCTTTCCCCGGAGCCGACCGGAATTGAGGAAGCGGGTCAGGGATTGCCAATCGCCTTTTCCATAAGCGAAGCCTTCCCCAATCCTTTTAATGGATCTGTCAGCTATAAGGTTGCTTCCTTTAGTGAGAGCCGATTAAATCTCGAGGTTTTTGATATTCTCGGTCGGCTGGTCTGTCAGGAAGAAATGGTCGTTAATGATGGTTTATTGTTTACCTGGACGGGGCAGGATGATGCCGGCCGGGATCTTGCTTCGGGCGTCTATATCTTTCGTTTTTCAAATGGGCCTGAAAGTATCATCAGACGGGCCATTTTAATAAAATAGACGGTTTCGGTAACATATTATTCGGGCATAACTTACATTTTTGTAAAGGAATACCAAAAAAAGAGAAGGGATTGTTTTTTTTCTTTACTTTGCGCAAATATCGTCTATATTGGCAGCTAATAATTATAATGAGCCTTATAAGTATTTTGGAGGATTTATATTATGGCAATGAAAATTACGGATGAGTGCACTGCCTGCGGGCTCTGTCTGCCGGAATGTCCGACTTCATCGATTTCGGAAGGGGACGTTTATGTGATCAATCCTGATACCTGCAATGAATGCGAAGATCAGGATGAAGGCCCTCACTGTGTTGCGGTGTGCCCTGTTGAGTGCATTGAAAAAGCCGATTAATAGAGTTCAATATTTTTTCGAAACGCCGCTTGTTTCAAGGCGGCGTTTTTTTTAGTATAAAATATGCCTTATAAATTTACCGATGTTTATACCACCGCCGATGTCGGAATGGTGGTTACAGGTCAAACCCTTAATGAGTTATTTATTGATGCTGCCCGGGGCATGACCGAAATAATTGTCGATCCGGATGGTCTTGACGACAGGCGCGAGGTTCGGATTGAATTGGAGGCCGACAACCTTGATGACCTGTTCTTTATCTGGCTGTCAGAAATCATATATCACAAGGATGCCGATAGTTTTCTTGTCAAAAAGGGGGATATTGATTTTGATTTCGGAGACCGTATAAGGTTAAGGGCAAAGCTCCAGGGCGATACGATTGATAAATCGAGGCATACATTAAAAACCGATGTAAAGGCAGTGACCTTATATAGATTAAAAGTCGAACAAATAAACGACCATTGGCAGGGAGAGGCGGTGTTTGATTTATGACATCAGAGAAGTTCCGCCGAATAGGCGATAATATCTGGGAGATACCGGTGGAATACAAAACCGGTATGCGGGTCCCGGCAAGGATTTTCTCATCGCCACAGCTTATTGATGGAATCGACGAAAAAGTGATAGACCAGATTACTAATGTGGCCTGTCTGCCCGGAATCAGGCGTTATGCCATGTGCATGCCGGATGGTCATATGGGGTATGGATTTCCGATAGGGGGGGTGGCTGCGTTTTCTATATCCGACGGTGTCATTTCACCGGGAGGTATCGGGTTTGATATCAATTGCGGAATGCGCATGCTGCGTACGAATCTCACCCTGGATGAATTGCGGCCGAAGATGGAAGAGCTTCTTAGCAGCCTTTTTCGGACTATACCGTCGGGTGTCGGCTCAAAGGGATTTTTGTCTCTTGACCGCAAAAGTTTCAACATGGTTATGGAGCGCGGGCTGGGCTGGTGCCTTGAGAATGGCTATGCAACCGATACCGATGTCGATCGTATCGAGGACCGAGGCCACCTTAAAGGCGGTGATCATACAAAGGTATCCGACAAGGCTATATCACGAGGCATTAACCAGATGGGAACCCTTGGCTCGGGCAATCATTACCTTGAAATAGAGAATGCCCGGCCTGAGAATATTTACAACCGTGACATAGCTGCAAAATTCGGAATAGACCGGGATAATCAGGTCCTGGTGGCTATTCATTGCGGGTCTCGGGGATTCGGCCATCAGATTGCCACCGATTATCTGCAAACATTTGCAGGATGCGCCAAAAAGTATGGCCTTGAGGTCCGTGACAGGGAATTGATGTCGGCCCCGATCGAATCAAAGGAGGGCCGCGACTACGCCTCGGCCATGGCCTGCGCCGCCAATGCTGCTTTTGTCAATCGTCAGTTGATTGTCTTTGGAATCCGCAAAGTCTTTCGGCAGGTTTTCAACAAAAATGACGCAGAGCTCGGTATCGAAACAATTTATGATGTGGCTCATAATATTGCGAAATTTGAAAAATACTCT
>JBFMFJ010000213.1:0-6180 GCA_040752235.1 Candidatus Zixiibacteriota bacterium
ACGATTCTTGGAGGAAAGATAGTTTATACAGCCAAGTGAGAAATAATAATGGTCGATTACAATGCTGCCGCCTGATAGCGGCAGCATTTTTTGTTTTTTATAATCCCGGATCGACAATCGAGCCAATGAACAAAATCTCGCCGGTCTGGTCATCGACAATAGCGCATACAAAAGGATGATCCACTACCATTCTGAACCGCTTTGGCTCCGGGCTCATGGACTTGGTCATGAGCATCACGGCGGTTGCTGCGGCTGCTTCGGTGCCCTCCTCATTGACCTCGATAAAGGCTTTCTGTTTGACATAGCTTATCCAGGCCAATCCGGGGCGAAAGTTTTCCAGAAGACCGGAGAAATCGGCCAGTTCGGGGTTAAAAGCCTGCTGAATCCCGAGGTTCTTTAAAACAATATTCAGGACTTTTTCATATTCCAGTTTGAATTTGGGCAGAAGAATATCTCCGTCGGTCATTGTATAACTATCGTTCCATTTCGACCAGTTTTCAGCATTGAAGCCGGCCAGAAATTTCTTATAATCGGGGCCGTTTTGGGCTGGCAGGAAGATATGCATACTCAGGCGTTCATTACCATATGGCAGGACTATCGACTGGAAATCGTCATTTTCGAAATACCGGAATTTGCCCGATTGCGACATCAAGGGTACCTTTTTAATATCTGAATTAAGCAAATGGAAATTTCCGTCATGGGTTAATTTTTCGTCGAATTTATATTTCCATTCGCCCTTGAAGTAAATGGCATTAATCAGAAGCAGTATGTCATTGGGGCCGATCCGATCAATAATGTTTTTGATTTTTTGATTGGTATTTTTACTAACCCAATTATTGATGACGCCGACATCCTGCGTTTTCGCAACCTCCGCATCATAGTATGCGGTTACCGTATCGAAATAACTTTTCTTGAAATTCATATTAGCCAGGAGCCAAAGGGAATTGGCAATATTCAAAACGACTTTGGGATCGGCGGCTTCAAGGGATTTGGTTATCTGCTGCATTTGGCCGTTTATATCATGGTTGCTCAGATTCCCGAAGCCAAGAGCGGCTCGCATCTCCTCTTTGGTCATTCCGCCGGTTCCGTTAAGCGCCATAGCCATGGCCATTCGGGCGCTGAGGGGAGAGACAAAAATATTCTGTTCGCCTTCTTCATTGATGATTTCATTGAAAAAACCAAGCGAAAATCGAACGGATTTATCATTTATGTCCATAGTTTTCGGCCCCTGTGTCTGGCCCTGATTGGCAATTATCCCCAAGGCCGCCATGACAATAATTATACAAAAAACTCGTTTCCTTTTAATCATGTCTTCCTCCGAAAAAAAATGGTTCGATGGTCTGCCTGGAATACAGCCCTCGAACCATTTTCTTCCCGTATTTTGCCAAAAAATATTACAGCAGCTTATATGTCAGACCCAGCGCCAGGGTTTGTTTGAAACGACTCTTCAGACTGATCTGCTTATCATATAAGAGCTGGGTGTAAAACGTCACCTGGACATATTTGGAAATTGCCGCCGTTATGGTATTTTCCCAGTTGATATCGATGGCCTTCCAGTAATCCTCGGCTTCTGTTCCCTTGAAGTCATCTTTTTTCGAGAAAAAGAAGGCTTTGTAAAGACTCAGTTTGCCGACATATCCCAGCTTATCATTGAATACCTTTTTGACATCCGAAACCGATTCCAGACCACCGTCCATTGATGATATAGTCTCGGTCTTGGTCGGGTCGGTTGTGGATATGACATCGCGGTTGATGTTTTCCTTGACGGCGAATCCCAGCCGGCTGAGAACCTCATCCTTGTCCTTTTTATATAATGATTTAGAAATACCGGCTGACTCGGTCAGAAGCATCGGATTGACAAAACGCTTGTTGGTATCAACCGAGGCGTCCAAAAATTGGCTTTCCAACCGGAAGGCGACATAAGGATCAACCCAGGTATGCAGGGTAAATCTACCCAGCGCTTCGAGGTCAATTTTATCGGTGGATTTCTGTGGTCGAGACCAATCTCTGGTTTCCTTGTCCTGCTTCAGGGTTTGTCCGAAGGCCAGTTTAATGGTATTCTTGAGGTTGAATTTCGGGCTGAGCTGTTTGGCGAATATTCCATCAGCGCCCGCGGCCCAGGTGACATTGCCTTCTTCGCCGCCCGTCCAGCTTTTTGAATATGTCGATTGGGTTACATTTAATCCGAGATTAAATGATTGTTCCCATGGCTCTGCCATTGTCTCAGGTGCTGTAATCATGAAGATGGCAGCCATTATGGCCAGTCCTGCAATGACTCGTTTCATACATTCCCCTTATATTTGGTGTTTCAGATTGGTTACTATCTCCAACAAAAGGATTGGATAAAATAAAATCAACTATTTTTTACACATCATAGGCGGATGATGGCTATGGATAGACCATTCGCCGCCATCCCGCATGAATGTTGTTGACAATTAGATAATCAAAAATTACTCTGAGACTGTGCCAGAAATGAATCTCAATTCGGAAGTGCAATATCTGAAGGGTGTCGGACCCCGCCGGGCCGCCATTCTGGCCGGTGTCGGCATAAAATGTCTGCGGGATCTGTTGTACTATCTTCCACGGCGCTATATCGACCGCTCCATGATTGTTCCCATCGGATCCCTGAAAGCCAACATGACGGCCACCGTAATCGGAAAGGTGATGGGTTCAGGCATGCTGATGGGGCGGCGCAAGCGGCTGGAGGTTGTCGTGGGAGATGATTCCGGTTACATATCATTAATATGGTTTGCCGGATACAAGTATCTGGAAAAGATGTTCAAGAAAGGCGATATCCTTTCGGTGACCGGCCAGGTGACATTTTTTCAGCAGAGACAGATCGTTCATCCCGAGGTGGAACGCATCGAGGATGAAGCTGCCGAGCTGATTCATACCGGACGGATTGTCCCGGTTTATCCTTCGACGGCTGCCCTGAAAAAAGCCGGCATCACCGGGCGGGCCCTCCGGCAACTGGTCAACAGGACTCTTGATGTGATCGGCAGCATTCCGGATTATCTCCCGGAAAAGATTAAAAACAGCAGCGGCCTGCCGCCGCTGAATGAATCATTAAGACTGGTGCATTATCCCGATAAAATGGATGATGCCGAGAATTCCCGCCGGCGTCTGGCTTTTGATGAATTGCTGGATCTTCAATATCTAATTCTGAAAAGCCGCAAAGATAAAAATCTGGTCAGCAAAAGCCATGATTATGCGGTGTCGGGGGAGAAGGTCAAAAGTTTTTATAAAGCACTTCCGTTCAAACTGACTACTGATCAAAACAAAGCAATTGAAAGAATTTTTGCCGACATGCGTTCGGAACGACCGATGCATCGTCTTCTGCAGGGAGATGTCGGCTGCGGCAAGACCGTGGTGGCATTAATGGCATCGGTGTATGCCGCGGAAAATAATCTGCAGACGGCCTTCATGGTCCCGACCGAATTACTTGCCGAACAGCATTATCAGAACTGGGCCGGGCCGCTGGAAAATATCGGACTTAATTGTTCGCTGATGATCGGCGCCATGTCAGCCGTCGAGCGCCGTGATGTTAATGAATCGGTATCATCCGGCGAGAGTCAAATCGTCTTCGGGACTCATGCCGTCATTTCGGAGTCGGTTCAGTTTAGGAATCTGGGTCTGGTCGTTATCGATGAGCAGCATCGCTTCGGGGTCATGCAGCGCGGCAAACTGATCGGCAAGGGACAGCACCCGGATACATTGGTAATGACGGCAACGCCAATCCCGCGCACTCTCGCTTTAACCCTGTATGGCGATCTTGATATTACGTCGATCAAGACCATGCCGCCGGGGCGCAAGAAAACCAAGACGGTATGGAGAAACGCCTCCACCCGGCCGGATGTTTATAAGTATTTGAAGACACGCCTGGCGGAAAAAGAGCAGATATTTTTTATCTATCCGCTGGTGGAAAAATCGGAGAAACTGGATTTGCAGGCGGCGGAGGATGAATACAAGCGTCTTAAGAATGAAGTATTTACGGAGTTCAAGGTCGGCCTGGTTCATGGTCGGATGAAAAGCGATCAGAGAGAAAAAAATATCGCCGCTTTCAGAAATAAAAAACTGGACATCCTTGTTTCGACGACGGTCATCGAGGTCGGCATCGATATCCCGTCGGCAAATATTATGGTAATCGAACATGCCGAAAGGTTCGGGTTGTCGCAACTGCACCAGTTGCGCGGGCGTGTCGGCCGCGGAGGAAAACAGGGGACGGTTGTCGCTCTGGCATCGGCGCCTATCAGCGACCTGGCCCGGAAACGACTGGATATGTTCGTTTCATCGGGCGATGGTTTTGAGATTGCCGAGGCCGACCTGGAACTGCGGGGACCGGGTGAGTTTTTCGGGACGCGCCAGCACGGTCTGCCCGAGCTGACTATCGCCAATCTGGCCCGCGATACCGAACTTCTGACCATGGCCAGGGAGATTGTCATCGGGTTACTGGATGAGGGCCGGCCTCTCGACCCGGATGATCATATTTTATTGGAATACCTGCAAAGCAAACTTGCCGGAAGAAAAACGCTGACAAGATTCGGATAAAATATTAAATTTGCCTTTTATAATCGGATGTGTTGAAAATATCTAATATATTTGTATAACAAATGAGGGGAAATATGGATGAAACTGAAAAGAAGATCGACGCCAATTTCTTTCATTTGGTTGTGTCGCTTCAAATGGCAGCAATGCAGCAGATGGGGAAAATCGCCTCGCCTATTTCCGGTAAAATAGAAAAGAATCTCGAACAGGCACGCATGAGTATTGACATGCTGGCCATGATCGCCGAGAAAACAACAGGCAATTTAACTCGTGAGGAAAAAGATTTGATTGACCGGGTTCTGTTTGAATGCAGAATGAATTTTGTCGATGAAACTAAAAAGGCCGCAGCCGAGCAGAAGGAAGGGGCAAAACCGGCCGATGAATCGGTACATGAGAAAAAATCCGAAAATGATGACAAGGGAAAGGCCTGATTTTTCCGGTACTGAATCCGATCATATTATGATTAATTACAAAATGTCTAAATGCCCTTTTGGCTTGCTTTTTGGCCGCCTTTCATATATTATTGTGCAGGAAATATTGTGAAAAAAAATAGTTGGGATTTTGAAGGAACTACTGCTCTTCTGAAAGAACACTTCGGTGATAGAATTGTCACGGAAAGACCTCTTGCCGATCTGAATACTTTTGGAACCGGAGGAAATGCTAGATTATTTATCGAGATTTCATCCGGAGACGAGTTATCCCGACTTATGAAAATTGTCTCCCGATTGGAAGTCCCTGTTTTCATGTTGGGAGGCGGCTCCAATGTCCTGGTTTCGGATTCGGGATATGACGGATTGATAATCAAGAATTCGATATCGGGTTTGGAGCGGATTGACAACCAAATAATCTGCGGGGCCGGAGAGGAGCTACAGAAGCTTGTTGACTTCGCGACGCGGAACGGATTGTCCGGCTTGGAATTTGCTACTGGTATATGGGGAACGATTGGCGGGGCCATTTATGGCAACGCCGGTGCCTATGGCGGTGAAGTGGGGAATGTTTTAGTGTCCGCAGAAGTTGTTGATAGAAAAGGGTATATAAGAGAAGAGAAGGCTGATTACTTTGAATTTGCCTATCGCTGGTCGAAACTGAAGAAGACTGCGGAGTTTGTGACCAGGGCAAAAATTGCACTAAAAGAATGCAATAATGAGGAAATAAAGGGCAGAGTCGATGAAATAATGGCCATGCGGCGCGCTAAGCTCCCCATTGGTTTACATTCGGCCGGATGTTTTTTTAAAAATATTCCTGATAAGACTCAAAAATTCGGAAAACTTTCGGCCGGCAAGCTTTTAGAAGAGGTGGGAGTCAAAAAGATGCGCTGTGGGGACGCCAGAGTTTTTGAGAACCACGCCAATATATTGATTAATAACGGCTCCGCCCATTCCGATGATATTAAAAAACTGGCTGATTTGATGAAAAGTAAGGTCAGGCAAAAATTCGGTATTGAACTGCAGGAAGAGGTAATCCTGCTGGGCAATTTTGAGGAGGAACGCTTATAGCATCTTTTTAAAGGATTAAAATTAACTGACTAAAGTCGGTTAGCGTTACGTTTAGAAGGTTCTCACATCTTTGGCTGTCGATTGCGGTCGCTTTGACCATCCGGGGGATTATATCTGCTGCCCCCGGTTTTTATCATGA
>JBFMFJ010000214.1:0-6176 GCA_040752235.1 Candidatus Zixiibacteriota bacterium
AAATGATAAGGTGACTTTCGAATACAGGAAGCAACTCAAAACCCGCAATGAATCCGATGCCAGGGAGTACGATAATCTGGTGGAGGCCGAAATCAAAAAAACTCCCGCCTCCCTGCGTTTGTTCCTCAGAGCACCCAATCCCGCCCCCTGGAGCGGTGAAGATAATACCGTCAGTATTGAAGGTGAACTGAGTCTTCCGGCGGATTGCCAGATTGAAATAGATGCCGAATACTTCGATCTTATTATTGAAGGTCCCTTTACATCGGTCGAAAATCGCTCGTCGTTCGGCAGGATGGATATTTCCAATATTACGCGAAGTCTGATTGTCGCAGGTTCGACGCAGAACATAAATCTGAACAATATTTCCGGCGAGATTACGGTATCTGTCAGCAATGCGGACCTAACGGCGGAGAGACTGGTAACAAAGGATGAAATGGCCCGTATAAAAAATGAGAACGGTGATGTGACAGTCAGCGATATTGAAGGAAGTTTTACCATAAGAAACAGCTATGGAAAGGTAAAAATCGACAGAGCAGAACTTTCGGGAGGCGGATGTCGAATAATTGGAACGCATTGCCCGATACGAGTGGAAATAGTCGGCAGTGAAAGTGCCGGTTTGGCCATTACCAATGATTTTGAAGATGTTTCAATACAGATAGCCGAAAACGTGCCGGCGAGATTTATGTTGAATGTAGACACTAACGGCGAGATGCATGTGACCGATTTGCCCGTAAAACCGGTTATCGTGCAGAGTAACCGGCTGGAGTGTTATACTGGCGAGGGCCTTATACCGATTGCCATAGATGTTGAAGACAGCGGAAATATTTTCGTCGAAGGGATTCAGGTAGATCGATGAGATTGCGGACATTCGTGCAAGCCGGTTTCATATTCCTCACAATCCAGCTTATTTTGTCCCAGACACTTTCAGGAGCCAATCCCGTGAACCTTCCCACAGGAGTGCACTATTATCGTTTTGCCTCTCTTGTCGATGGTCCGGAAGCCACCTGGATAAATCCCGCTGCTCTGGGATTCAATCGGATGATTGGAGCCCAGATTACCGGTGATTTCTATGACGGCAGCTTTGCTCATAACTGGGGATTCAGTACGGCCGGGGATGGGGTAGGATTCAGCTATCGACATCTTGATGATATCAACGGTGAGGATTATAAGGAGTATATGTTGGGAGTTGGCCTGCGTGCCGGCTATGGCATCTTTATCGGCAGTTCGTATCGTCACGTCAAGGACGGACCCGATGATCTGGACGGTACTCATTTTTGGAATATCGGTCTGCTTATCAGGCAGAATCCGAATTTGTATATGGCGGCGGTATTGTCCAATCTGAATCGGGAAGAAATTGGTGGCAATAGAACGGATATCGGACAGCTTTATTCGGCATCATGTATGCCGTTCGGGAGACATATCAGGATTTCGGCTGACATCTCGCTTTCGACAAAGCAGAGTCTGTCGGATGCCAGATATATTTATGGTGCGGAGTTTTATCCGGCTCCGGGATTGACCGGCTATATCAATTTTGACAATGACGAGAATTATGAATTGGGGGTAAGAGTTAATCTGAATCAATACTTTGTCGGTTTGCAGAGCAGACTGGCCACCGGGGGCGTACATCGTGGTACATCTTTGACTGCCGGAATGGTTTCCGGTCCGCAACCCTCGATTATCAAACCGAAACCAAAAAAAATAAAATAGACGGTACGTGACAATATGTCCATCAAGTCATCATATTATTTCAAGTTGCCTTTGGTGCCCCGATATGCTATTTTAATAAATATGAAACGGATGGCGTCGAAAATATTATTTCAGATTATTCCTTTAATATTTCTAATATCTCCAATCGCGTCGGCCGGAAGTGAGCCTGTTGAGACTACTCTGGATAATGGGATGATTTTATTGACGATGGAGGATCACTCTATCCCTCTGGTCGCCATAAGAGTCTGTTATCATGTCGGTATTAAAAATGAATGTCCCGGACTGACCGGAATAACGTCAATTTGCGAAGCGGCGGGCTGGCAGGGGACCAGACTTTTCAAAAAAGGTGAAATTTCGAGAATCATACAGGCAGGCGGCGGTTATACAACGTCATTTACAGACTGGGATGTTAGTTGTTTCTATACCAAGGTTCCGTCGGGGATGCTGGACACGGTTCTGGTTCTTGAATCTGATCGAATGAGCGGTATTGACATCACGGCTGAAAGGCTTCTCCTTGCCAAAGATATCGTGCGGAAAAAAAGACTGGCCGAAGTCGAGAGTTCCATTTATGGTCATATCAACGAGGAATTCTTCAGTCTGGCCTATCGATCTCATCCTTACGGTCACAATATATATGGCTGGCCTGATGATATTGATCGGATAAACCTTGATGACCTGAAGCAGTATATGCGTGCCAATTTCCAGCCATCCAACGCCATGATAGTCATTGCCGGTGATTTCGATTCGGAGAGTGTCACCGCTCGTGTCCGGCAATTATTCGGAGGCCTGTACTCGGAGCCGCCAGAACGATGGCGGCCTATCGCGGAAACCAAATCGCTGGGAGACAGGTTGTCCGTCATTGAAGCGAATGTCGGCATACCTGTTTTTATAATGGGATATCATATCCCGGGAATAGCGCATGAGGATATCCCGGTGTTGAGATTGATAAATAATATATTGAACACGGGGACATCATCACGAATTTACAGGCGCATGGTTACAGAAGAAAAATCGGCGATGGTGATTTCGGGCGGGATAATCAATGCCGAAGACCCGGGACTGATTTATAATTATGCCATTCTGAATTTCGACTCGCCGGTCGAGGAGGGGATCAGGCAGATGGAGGATGAAATCAGACGCATCAAGATCGATCATATTACGGATGCGGAGCTTGAGAAAGCCAAGAATCGGGCGCTGGTCGATTTCTACATGAGCGAGCGTACTCTTGAAGATAAAACCGTCACAGCGGCAACATCGTGTTTACTGACAGGGGATTCCGATTTCAGAGAAAAAATGATAACCAAGATAAAATCAGTGACACGGGATGATATCCTGCATACTGCGCAAAAGTATTTCAGTCCCTCAAACAGGATCGTAGTTATTGTCAGACCTCCCGGCGATGTTACAGATCTGGATGATGATTATGATGTCGAGTAATAAAAAAATATTTACGGCCATTGTTGGCCTGCTTGCCATGATTGCGGCAGGGGCACCGATATCGGAATCGGGTATCGTTCCCGATTATCAGCGGTTCAACCTGCCCAACGGTATGGAGGTTTATCTGGTTGAGGATCATCGCCTGCCGATGATTGACTTTTTTATGCTTTTCGGCACCGGTACCGCGCCTGATTCATCACGGACTTCCGGATTGTGTTCAATTTCATTGTCGATGCTGCAGGATGGGACGGAGAATTTCCCGGATACTTTGCTGACAAGCGCCATTGATTCAACGGGGGGGAGTGTTCGCTTTATTGCGAACAGGGATGGCTCATTTATTGAAGGGACGTTTTTATCGCGAGATCTGCAGTTTTCGCTTGAGGTCCTCGCTGATATGGTTCAAAGACCGAAATTGACGGAGACAAATCTGGATCGAAAAAAGCGGCGATTTATTTCGATTTCGATGCAGCGCCGTTCGGTTGCCACTGATCGGCTGGCGAATGTTCTGTACAATCGACTTTATGGAGAAGAGGGATACGGCCTGTCTCCCAATGGTACGCGCGCGGGAATAGACAACATTGAACTTGAAGATATCAAAGCTTTCCTGGACGCCAATATGAGGCCGAATAATGCCACGTTGTTTCTGGGTGGCGATATTTCGGCGAGCGAAGCCAGGAAGTTAATCAACAGACTCTTTTCAGATTGGCAGCCGGGCAAGGAGTCTTACAAGCCGATTGTAAATCCATCGCTGCCGGATTCACTTAAAATCATTATCCTGGATTATCCGGATGCACCCAGCACGGATTTCCTGTTAGGTCGTTCCGCCGTTCCGGCCGGTTCCGAAAATACGCCGGCGCTGATCTTGTTTGATTATATTCTGGGAGGAGGCGGGGAGATTTCCCGACTCTGGCAAAAAGTGGTTTCGGAACAAAGCCTGGCGACTTCGGTCGGATCATCGGTCGATTGGTCAAGGCAGAACGGAGCCTGGATGATATCCGGCAATGCCTCCAATGATATGGCGGCCGGTGCCATTCTGAAGATAATTGGTGTAATCGACGAATTACGCGAAATCAGGGTTCCGTTCAAGGAACTGGATGAGGCCAAGAATTTCTTCTATGGCTATTCTTTGGGTTATTATGAAAGCACGTACAGCTCTCTTGCGATGATGGCTACATTGAAGCGAATCGGCGTCGACCAGGATTTCTACGAAAAACTGACCGAAAGATTTAAGGTATGTGATCCCAATCGGTTAAGGGGCATTGCGGAAAAACTTCTTGATAAAAAGAACATGATCATTGTCGTGTCGGGCCCTGCGGATATATTGCGCCCAGGCCTTTCGCAGTTGGGAAAAATCGAAGTAATGGAATACGGTGAATACTAGAAAAGACGAAAATTAAAAACCCCCGGTTTTCGGCCGGGGGTTTTTTTTATTATAAACCTGAGGACATGGTATCCGACGGGAGGTCATCTCCTATTGTCACATAGCCGACGTCTTCCTGTTTCCAGCTGGTTCTCTGGAAGACACGCAGGCAGGGGGTTTCGGGTGGGAGTTTACTCGGATCATCCAAATCGGTATCATAGGCCCAGTCACGAATTGGCGGATTGTAATAATTGCCGCTCCAATTGCCATCAGCCTGCATGGAGTTCCAGAGGTTGATCATCGATCCTCTCCAGATGAACCTGATGCCGTTCCAGTTTTCGAGAAAACGGGGAAGATTCTCCAGACCGCCGTTGTAATTGGACGAAGTCGTGTTGGTATTCCCGGTAAGGATGCTGGCATTGACAGTTGTCGGTGTCGCCGGCCGCTTGTCTTTGGAAAGTGTCGAAGTCGAGTCAACCCAGTTGTTCGACAGAAAAGTAACGGCGTCTCCGGCCAGGGCGACCGGCTGTTTATTGACCGAATTGAAATTGCCCTGAATGTAAAGCGGATTTTCACTGTACACTGAAAGCGGTCTGCCGAGATCAGAACCGTTTACGAGACGGAGGGCGTTATAAGTTCCGGCTCGGCGATCCGAAGCATAAATAACGCCGCCGGGATAATAACCGCTGGTTTTGAGCAAAGCCATATTGACTTCGGTCGCCGTGACGGTTTCGCCCTCACGAGCGTCGTAAAATGTCTTTGTCGTAATAGTCCCGGAAGGAAGAAGGCCGGTGACATTTATCCAGGTGCTGGAAACCAATGAATATACACTTCCATTAATGATTTTCAGGCTGGCTTTGTTTTCATAGGAGTCGGCATTTCCGGAAGCCGGCTCGATAATCTTATGCGGATCGCCCGAATTGGTCAACGGCAGGCTGAGTGAGGCCTGGCCAAAGGCGGCATCCTGGACGCGGCCTCCCCAGCGCGAAGAGGCGGAATCATACCAATTGGCATCCGTTGACTGCAAAAAGGTGCCGCTGGCGTTCTTCATATTCTGATAATTTCCATCGGTGTCTTTGATTAGAATATCGCCCGTGGCAAGCGCTTCGGCACCCTTGCGGCCATAGAATATATCCTGTGCCGATGTAACATAGCTGTCCATCCGCAAAGACGAATTGGCCTGCAGCCAGAGATTTCCGTTGGTATGGACCCGGCCCATCAGAGTCATATCGGGGCCGGGAGCGATTTCGAGATCATTGTTATAAAAGACGGCAAACTGAAAAATCGGAACCGTAGCGGCCTCGAATTCCTGCGTCAGTCTTATCTGACTGCCGTCGATAAGGGAGGTCCCGATGGATTGAATTCGATACGATTTGACGAGAGCGTGCAGTCCGGCCAGAGTCCCGAGGGTAAGGGTGCGCTGGACCGCGGCGCCCTGGTCGGTCGTGACATATGCAACCGTGGCATTGCTGTTAAGGTTGCTGCTGCCCGAAGGCATCGTTGTCGGCGGATTACCGGTACTGACATACTGCGCCTGAATGGCAGCGGAGGCCATTTCCAAACCGGCCTCAGCGGCATAGAATGATGCCAGTTCGCTCATTTCATTGCCGGCGATGTTAAGTTCATCATCGGCCAGCTTGAGCGCCGCAGCTCCGATGATAGTCAGCATCAG
>JBFMFJ010000215.1:0-6165 GCA_040752235.1 Candidatus Zixiibacteriota bacterium
CAACGATACCGTGAACTCATAACGGAGGGCCATATTGACTTCATCCGGCCCCGCGAAGCCGAACAATTCTTTCAAATTGTCATTGGTATAGTGCGGCCCCAGAAGAGTCTCGGCAAATTCCAGTGAGGCTGTCTGCAAGGGAAGAAAGCCATGGAGTTCATATATTTCACGGGTTTTTTCCAGCAGTATCTGGCGGGCGATTTCCTCCTCGGGGGGATAATCGCGGAACCCCTTGAGAATTCTGGGCGTAACCCTGCTTGTTTTATCATTCTTAGCCATAATTTTTTCAATTTATAATTTTTTGGCGGTAATGAAAGACATTTTTTCAATTACTTTATTGTTCGCGAACCGATTAAGCGACCCGGATATTCATTTTACGGGCAATATTATTTCATCACAAGAGAACGACGACTAATGTTTAGTCGTCAAAATAACACAATAATTACTAATTTGATACGACGAAATGTTAATGTATTACTTTATATTAATCTGACGGCTGATGTTGATAAAGGTCGTATTTTTTCATCCTGTAGATGAGGATATGACGCGGAATCTTGAGATGTTTGGCGGCGCGTGTTTTATTCCAGGCATATTTCTCCAGAGCATCGAGTATCAATTTCTTTTCCGCCTCATAATAGGTGATTTCTGAGTTTGAAATTGTACTACCATTGACCTGATTAATCATTTGTCCAATATCCGGAGGCAGATCGCCGGGAGTCAACTCATCTGATTTTCGCAAAATCACCATCCGCTCAATCAGATTTTCCAGTTCGCGGATATTGCCCGGCCAGTCATGTTCAACCAGAGCCTGCATCAAATCAGTCGTTATCCTGATGCTATTCTCAGAGGCAAAGCGCTTTAAAAACTCAGTCGCGAGAATCGGGATATCTTCTGGCCTTTCCCGGAGCGCCGGGACATGAAGCGGTATTACATTCAAACGATAAAATAAGTCTTCGCGAAAACGTCCCCGGGTCACGGCATCGCGCAAATTGGAATTGGTGGCGGCGATGATTCTGACGTCGATTTCGACCTTTTTTTCAGAGCCGATCGGCTCCAGAACGCGTTCCTGAATGACACGAAGCAGTTTCGCCTGTAACTCAATATTCAGTTCGCTTATCTCATCGAGTAAAATGGTTCCGTTGTCGGCCAGTTCGAATTTGCCTTTTTTGTCTCTGACGGCACCGGTAAAAGCTCCCTTCATATGGCCGAACAACTCCGATTCGATCAGGTCCCGCGGAATGGCCGCACAGTTAACTGCGATGAATTCGCCGTTCCTGCGATGGCTTTTGTTATGAATGGCCCTGGCAATCATTTCCTTGCCGGTACCGGATTCACCCGAAATAAGAATAGTGGCATCGGTCGGAGCTATTTTATCGACGAGTTCAAGTAGTAGTTTGAATGGTTTTGAAATACCAACCATTTTCCCTGCCAGATCACGGCTTTTAAGCTGTTCCTTCAAAAGTTTGTTTTCATCCTCGAGATGTTTGAATTTTAGGGCCTTTTCAACCGCCGCAAAAAGCTGATCATCATCAAACGGTTTGGTTATATAATCAAATGCCCCCAGTTTCACCGCTTCGACCGCCTGAGAGATATCCGCAAAAGCGGTTATCAGAATCACCTCCAGTTCAGGCGTCGCTTTTTTGACGGCGGCCAGTAACTCAATGCCGCTCATGCCGGGCATTTTCATATCGGATAAGAGCAGGTCAAAATGTGTTCCCGATAATTTAGCCAGTGCCTGTTCGCCGCTTTCGACCGCGGTAACATCATAGCCACGCTGCTTGAGTTTGAATTGAATTACCCTTCTCAGAGCGGCGTCATCATCCGCAAATAATATTCTCGCGTTCATCATAATCCCTTATATTTATGCAAAAGGATATTAACAGTCGTGCCCTTGCCGGGCAGACTTTCTATGTTGATCGTACCGCCGTGCCTTTCAACAATTGATTTCACAATGGCCAGGCCCAGGCCGGTGCCGGCCGCCTTGGTGGTATAAAAAGGCTCGAAGATTCTATCAAGCTGCTCCGGCCTTATTCCGCAGCCATTATCACGAACACTCAGGGTTATATTTCCGTCAGAATTGTCTTTTGCAATGAGTTCAATAGCAGAGGCTCTATCAGAGGCGTCGGCGGCGTTCAAAAGCAAATTCAGCAGGATTTGATGCATCTTTTCATAATCGCCGTTTATGTATAATCCATCATCGGATAAGACATTAAGACGGATTCCTTTTTCCCCGAATTGCGTCTCAAGTTGTCTGGCCGCAGTATTAAGGAGTGTTGATACATCTATTTTTTCAAACTTGATCTCTTTCGGCCTGGCAAAATCGAGAAATTCGCCTATGGTTCGGTCGACTCTTTTAATTTCCTTGACGGCGATGTCCTTAAATTCTGTCCGATTCGCAGAAGGAGTGGATTCATCGACAAGAATTTCAACCGCGCCTTTAATTGAGGCCAATGGATTTTTTATCTCGTGTGCGACACCGGCCGCCAGTTGGCCAACCATCGAGAGTTTATGAGTCCTTTCCAACTGGAGTTGGGCCTGATCGTGTTTGCGGCGAATAAGCATCTCCTTGTCAATCAAGGCACCCGTCAGACTGGCGATGGCAAAATAGAAGAAAATCTCAATAAATTCGCCGGCGAGATTTCCAGAATGCGCGCTGTTGGAAAAAATATAGGGAAGAACCAGAACTGAAATCGATGCTGCCGCAATCAGGCCGCCCCTGAGTCCAAACCATGCCGCCCCGATAACGATAGGAATATAACAAAACCGGCCATGGATGGCATGCACCCAGGCGGAATGCCCGAATAAATGTTCAAGAACAAGGCCATAATGAATGGCGACAGTCAGCCCGATCAGGGCCGACAATAAAAATATCTTATGTTTTTTCTCGAAGGTCATACAATTTCGTTTTTTTTAAATTCTAATAAAATATTGTGCCAGTTCGAAAGTTTCATTTATGCAAACCATGACTCAACCGGACAAATTCCTATCAATAGCCATATTAGATTACCCATAATAGATAATTATAATCTTATTAATCCTGCTGATTCAACAGTTCTATCGTCAAAAAGTTCTCCAACATTGAAGAATATTCTTCAATTTTGAATAATATTCTCGTGCGTGATTGTGACTCGCAAATCATCCCCTAAGGTAAGTCAATGCAAATCAACATAATATGCAACACAGTCGAATTGGCACGGGAATTGAAATGTAAGGATTCCGGAGAAATAATGAAATGAAGTTTTTCTTTGGAAATAGACTTATCACAGGCGGTTTGATTTTGATGGCATTTGCTGTGGCAGCGACTGATTTATTCGCTGCTCAGCTTAATGACGCCTCAAAGCAGGCCAGACTTATCGAGCAAAATTTCGATTCGGCAAAATCTAATCAGGATCTTACATCCATCGAAGATTATCTCACTTTTGCCGATGCCAACAGCCCGGCAATCAGAGCGGCTTTTTATAAATGGAAAGCCAGTCTTGAGCAGGTTTCGCAGGCATCACTGCCCGACCCGATGTTAATGTACAGCTTTAATCCGGATAATTTCAAGACCGATAATACCATGCCGGAATATATGATTGGCGTCAGCCAGGAATTTCCCTGGCTGGGGACAATCGGCGCCGGGAAAGATGCCGCCTTCGCACGCTCGCAGGCCGAATATGAAGCTTTTCAATCCGAGAGATATAAGCTTCATTTCATGATAAAACGGCAACTTTATGAGTTTTATCTGCTGAATCGGGAGATATCCATAGTTCGGGACAATATATATCTCCTTGAAAGCTGGGAGGCGGTGGCAAGGGCGGGATATACAGCGGGAGAAATGCTGCAGTCGGATCTTTTGATGGCCCAGGTTGAACTGGGCAAAATGAAAACTCAACTGGCATCACTTGAGGATAAAGTCAATCCTTATAAAGAAACGATACGTTCGCTTGTCTTTTTGCCCGACTCGATCGATGTTGTCGCGCCAGAGAATATACCGGACACATTAAAGAACATCGATGAAGAGCTGATAAGATCGGCGATTCTTCAAAGCAATCCCGATCTGAAATCAATGACCAATATGATTTCCATGGAAAAGAATATGATGAAGCAGGCGTCCCGGATGAATTATCCCATGTTCAATATCGGCCTTGATTATAAGAGTGCCGGCGCCTCGATGAACCAGGACATGTCGCGCGAGCCGCAGGATTCCTGGATGGTCAAAGTCGGCATGAGTCTGCCGATTTGGTTTGGGCGGAATAAGGCCCGGACAGGCGAGGCCAGAGCACGACTGATGGAATCGGAGTACAAACAACTCGATTACAGGAATCAAATCGAGGCAATGACGGCGGAAAAGCTGTTTGATCTTAGAGACGCCGGCCGCCAAATCGGGTTATACCAGAGCGGATTGATTTCGCTGGCGGAGCAGTCACTGAAAACAGCCTACAAGTCGTATGAGGCGGGTGAGCTGGAATTTATCAATGTGATACAAGCCCAGCGTCAACTGCTGGATTTCGTTTTTACCCTTGAACAGGCAAAAGTCGATTATGCCATGACAAGGGCGGAATTGGAGATGATGATGGGTCGCGATATGGAATATTTGGAGATTCAACATAAGGAGTAGGGAAATGAACAAGTACAAATGGCTTTTGACATTGGCGGTTATAATGTTGTTCGCATTGTCGGCGATCGCAGCCGATGAGGCGAAGCAGACTGAACCGGAAAAGAAAGTCGAGTTCCGGAATCAGACGCTTTGTCCGGTCATGGGCGGGCCGATCGACTCCACGGTTTATACGGACATTCAGGGACAAAGAGTATACCATTGCTGCCCGATGTGTTCCGCCAAACTAAAGGCCGAT
Source organism: Candidatus Zixiibacteriota bacterium (assembly GCA_040752235.1). Classification (GTDB taxonomy): domain Bacteria; phylum Zixibacteria; class MSB-5A5; order GN15; family PGXB01; genus PGXB01. The sequence goes on from JBFMFJ010000215.1 coordinate 4,836, forward strand.
CCGGACAAATATTTCATGGAAGCGGCCGAGCAGGGAATTCTGTTTGAAAATATCCAGACGACCTGCCCGGTTTCCGGCGAACCGATCGACAAGGCGGTCTATGCTGATTACAATGGACGGCGGATTTATTTTTGTTGTGAAAAATGCATCGCGGAGTTTGTCAAGATGCCGGATGAATATCTGAATAAACTGACGCCATCTGGTACTGTTGAAAATATCAATAAGGGACAGCAGGGAAACGACAACTCGAAAAAGGAACAGATGGATCATTAATTGATTCATCGTCAAAAGGAAGAGAGAATGGCCATGAATGAAAGCAAATCGACAAACAAAAAATGGTTTTCGTTTATCCCAACGAATGGGCCGGGAATCGTTACACTCATTGTCCTGCTTATCATGGCTTTCTCTCTTGGGGCTTTAATAACTGGCAATGGAAAAGATTCATCCGTTGATGCTGTATCCGGCGATGAACATCGTGCGGAGGCGGTCAATAAAGTAACCTGGTGGACCTGCTCGATGCATCCGCAAATAAAACTGCCGGAACCGGGCAAATGCCCGATTTGTTTTATGGATTTAATACCATTGAAGACAGACTCAGGCGAGCAACTCGGCCCAAGACAGTTGAAAATGTCGGATGAGGCAATCAAGCTGGCCCAGATCCAAACCTCACCGGTAATTAGAGGTAGTGCTTCGACTGAAATCAGGCTTGCCGGGAAAATCAGTTATGATGAGACAAGACTGGCCGGAATTACGGCCTGGGTTCCGGGGCGGCTGGAGCGATTATATGTCGATTATACCGGCCAAAGAGTGAAGAAAGGGGACCCTCTGGTAGAAATCTATTCTCCCAGACTTATCAGCGCCCAGGAGGAATTCATTCAGTCCCTGCAAACGTTTCAAAAGATTGGCGATAGCAGTTCGGTTCTATACTCGACGGCCAGGGAAACACTTGAAGCATCCCGCAATAAATTAAAATTGTACGGCTTGAATGACGAGCAGATCACCGCGCTCGAAAGAAAAGGGGAGATCTCGGATACTATAACGATTTATTCGTCGATATCCGGGGTCGTTGTAGGTCTTAATGCACGTCAGGGCGTTTATGTTGAAACCGGAACGGTTCTTTATCAAATCGCCGATCTTACGACCGTCTGGGCCATTTTCGATGCATATGAAAGCGATCTTCCCTGGATGCAGACAGGGCAATCGGTGTCTTTTATATCGACGGCATTTCCGGGAGAAAAATTTATGGGCCGAATCGATTTCATTGATCCCGTCCTTAACGATATGTCACGGACAGTCAGAGTCCGTGCTTCAATATCCAATCCGAAGGGAT
>JBFMFJ010000216.1:0-6143 GCA_040752235.1 Candidatus Zixiibacteriota bacterium
TAATATAAAAATCAAGGATAACACCCTGGTTGATTTGTCCGAGCAGTGGCTGGTGAGTTGCAACCAGTCGGGATGGGACTGCGGCGGCGGTTGGTTCGCTCACAGTTATCACATGTCATATACCGATCCGTGCGGCGGAACCGGCGCTGTGTTCGAGAATGATTTTCCTTACGTGGCGTATGATGCGCCCTGCAACTGCCCCTATGACCATCAATATCTGATTAATTCCTGGTCATATATCGGCAGCAGTTACGGTATCCCTGCGGTTGAGGACATCAAATCTGCGATTATGGATTACGGGCCGGTTGCAGTGGCCGTACGCGCCGATGGCAATATGTTCGCCTATACCGGCGGCATATTCAATCAGCACAATCCCCTCACGGTTAACCATGCCGTTGTGCTGGTCGGCTGGGATGATTCCCAGGGAACCAGCGGCGTGTGGATTGCACGCAATTCCTGGGGAGACGATTGGGGCGAGGACGGCTACATGAGAATCGAATACGGCTGTTCAAGTATCGGTTATGCCGCGAATTTCGTCAATTACGTCCCGGCCGTCGATCCTAATGTTACAGCCGTTGTCCCGACACAAAACTCGAATAATGTTCCGGCGAACAATATCGTGGTGGCGATTTTCAATACTGATATGAACGGTTCGACTATCAACAGCTCGACCTTCAAGGTTATCGGCAAAACCACCGGTCAGTACGACGGAATCGTCACATACACGCCCGGAAGCCAGTGTGCCGTTTTCACCCACACCCAGGACTTCAGGGATGGTGAGGAAATCACTGTCGTTTTGACTAATGGTATCCAGTCAAGCGGCGGCCGCCCTCTGATAAACGGCTATACCTGGTCATTTACGGTGAAGAACTGCGGGACCGCGGCCTTTGGCTACGGCACCAATTATGCGACCGGCGCCAGACCATTCGACATTACCCTGGCCGATTTTGACAACGACGGTGATCTGGATGCCGCGACATGCAGCAAATCATACGATAATATATCGATTATGCTGAACAGCGGCACCGGGACATATCCGATTCACAATGACGCTCCGGTCGGTCCCTATGACAAGAATCCGCAGCGAATCCATTCCGCCGATTTCAATAATGACGGATATTTGGATATAGTGACGGCCAACGGCGGCAACGGTACCATGACTACCTATATAAATAACGGTTCCGGCGCTTTCCCGACCGGCAGCTGGATAACGTCACCCCTTGAATGCAGTCCATATGACTGTTATCCGGCCGATATGGACAAGGATGGTGATTTCGATATTATCTATGTCTGCCCCCTCGTCGATAAAGTCGGTATTATGTACAATTCCGGATACGGCTCCTTCAGCCCCTTCACGACCCAGTTCAGTCTCCCATCCGGCTACAATCCGATTGGCGCCTATGCTGCGGACTTGGATAATGACGGCGCCATGGATATTATTTCGGCAGACTATGGCGGAGATAAAATTTCAGTCATACTCAGCTACGGGAGCGGAAATTATCATTCGCCGGTCCATTACACTGTCGGCAACGGGCCGAATGATATCGCCGCTGCCGATTTTAACGGCGACGGATATATGGATCTGGCCGTCTGCAACTATTTCGACAATGTCTCCGTTCTGATTAATCAACAGGACGGCACCTTTGGCGCACAGACGATCTATACCGCGGCTAACAGCCCTACCGCCATTACCGCCGCCAATTTCGATCAGGATAGCGACATTGACTTCGCCATCATTACTGAATCGAATGATCAGATCCTCGTTTTCTTTAATGACGGCACCGGCCTATTCGGAACTCCGAGCCCGATATCCATCGGCGATAATCCCAGAGGTATCTTTACCGGCGATCTGGATAATGATGGCAGCGCCGATTTAATCACGGCCAACCAGTACGGCGATAACATCACTGTTGTCAAGAATAAGAGCGTCCCCAACGCTCCGGGACTGGTGTCACCTGCCGATGGGGCGAGATTCCTGCTCAACACCGCCATACTTCTCGATTGCCAGGATGTAATAGGAGCCGCCTTCTACAGGTTTGAAATAGATGATGATCCCAATTTTGGCTCGCCCCAGGTTTCGGGATTAATCGGCGTTCCGGAGTCGCAGTGGCAGGTGTCGCCGGCGCTGCCCGTCGGGGATTATTATTGGCGCGTGAAAGCCTGTAATAACTGCGGTTACGGTCCCTATTCCGCCGTCAGAACGCTTGAAGTCTATACTTCCGGAGGCGGCGCTTCCTGCCCAATTCTGTTCAGCCACAACGGAACCGATTTCGTCGAAGAAAATCCTCTTCTGACCGCCTGCGAAAAGTCCGGATATGTCGATGTTGTCACGGATTATTACCATGTCAACAACGAGGTCGTTCCGGTAGACGGCAAGGTTATCTTCCAGCTCAGGGAAGTTGAGAACGAAATTACTTATCTGGATAACTTCGAGCTGATTACAGTCGATCACAGCGCCTCCACCGGTGTCGGTTGTTCGGTTGACGGTCAGATATTCACGTATCAGAATTCAATCGCCCCGATATCGGTAATCGACCAGGACGGCAACGACTGGACCGAAGTCGTCGGAGAAACCGACGGCAATGCTTTTACCTCGGAACTGTCAGGCGAGTTGCTGGTTGTCTTCCCGAGTATGGAGAGTACATCCGGCATCAGTATCGATGCGGTCACCAAGAATCCGTGCCCGTATGAAGATCCGGGCGATCCTCCAAAGGCCGCGACCAGCAACTATGCGCCCAGCTCAATGGTAATCGAGCAACTGACCGACAACGGCGAGTGGGTGGTTCTCAGCGACATTCCGTCGCGCGCAAATCCTGTCGGCGCTTTTGTCATGAATAACCCTTCTCTTACAGGCACTGCCGAGAATATCACGATTCGCATCAGGTGGGAGGGAAGATTCAGCACCGATGAGATCAGGCAGTATATCCCGTCGGATGAAGTTCCTGTCGTCAATACCTGGTCCGCCGACAACTTCAGGCTTAATTTCGATGAGCAGGCCGCCAAAGTCTGGCAGGGATTCGAATCATCCGGCATGCTGGAGCTTCGGAAAGATGAATTCGTCGAATTCACATTCAATGTCGATGAGCCGGGCAACCCGGATATGGTTCGCGATTATATCATCCGCGCCGTCGGACGGTACAATCCCGACTACTCGGTTTTCACTCACTTGATGCCCAACCAGTTCCAGCTCTACACCAATTATCCCAACCCGTTCAACCCGATCACGAAGATCGCCTATGATGTTCCGAGACCGGCCCTGGTCAAGCTGGATATTATCAACATCCTCGGACGCCGCGTAACGACACTTGTTGACGAATCGCAGCAGGCCGGACATTACGAAGTTATCTGGAACGGCAGGGATCAAAACGGCAACGATGTTTCCAGCGGAATTTATCTCTATCGGATGACTGCGGGAGATTTCACCTCTTCAAAGAAGATGATTTTACAAAAGTAAAGTCATTCTGCTGACTATAAAAGGGCCGCTGGGGCGGCCCTTTTTTTTGTATAAAATTGTGAATCACATTGTCGCAGACATCCATTGACAGCTGACTCAATTAAATAATAAATGCGCGAAATTACTCGTTAACCAAAGGAGTTGCACCTATGAGTGTTTCCAATGATTTCAAAGCCGAAGAAAAAAGAAGACTCTGCGCACTGGTGATCGGACACAAGAAAAACTCTCCCGGTGCCGCCAGTTCCGACGGCAGTATCTCCGAATTTGTCTTCAACGAACAACTGGCCGTATTGATCGAGGGAAAAGTGACTCAGGCCGATGTCCAGAGAGTATATCGCCGCACTCTGGAATCGCTGCCGCACGATATCAATAATCTGAATCCTGATTTCATCATCAGTCTGCACTGCAATTCATTTCATCAGAAGGCGACCGGGACGGAAGTTTTGTATTACCACAAATCCGAACGGGGCAAAGGCGCCGCCGCTGTCCTTCAGAAACATCTTGTCGGCCATCTCGGGCTGAAAAACCGCGGTACCAAGCCGAAGAACGCCGAGGAGCGGGGGGGATATCTCTTGAAATATACCAAGGCTCCCTGTATTATCAGTGAGCCGTTTTTTATCAGCAACAATGATGATCTGGCGCGAGCTCAGGAAGATTTCGCCGGACTTGCCGCCGCCTGCGCCGCCGCTATCGACGAGATAGCTCTCGATGACGAGATTTCCGGCTGGAAAAGCTGATATCACGGTTACGGCAGCTTTTTTAATTCCGTTTCGAGTTGTGTTACCAGGGCATCAGTAAGTTCGATTATGGCCTGGTATGTGTTGGGGTCGGCCATATTGACGCCGGCCTGCTCCAGCAGATCCATCGGAAAATCGCTGTTGCCGGCCTTGAGCAGATTCAAATATCTATTGATGGCGGCGGTTCTGGCCTCACCCGTACTGGACATAATGTCACTGATCAGCCGCGTCGAGGCAGCGTAACTGGTCGCATATTTATAGACATAGTAGGGGCCGAAGAAGAAATGGGGCACGGTTGCCCAGTAATAACCGAGGAGCGAATCTCCGGCCATGGCATCGCCATAGAAATCTTTAATAACCTGCAGGTACAACTCATTCAAAGATTGCGCCGTGATCGGTTCGCTTTTTTCCACTTTCTGGTGAGCCCGCCACTCAAAATCAGCGAACAGCACCTGGCGATAGAATGTCTTATAGAGATCGTCGATCGTGTACTGGAGCAAATAAATTCTTTCCTTCGGGTCGGGGCAATTTTCAAGAAGATAACGCAGCAACAACTGTTCGCCGCCGGTTGATGCGACCTCGGCTACAAATATCGAATGTCCGGATGTGGGATAAGGCTGGCTTTCTTCGGACAACACGGAATGCATGGCGTGTCCCATTTCATGAGCCACGGTAAACATCTCGCTGATAGTCTCGTTATAATTGACAAGGATATAAGGATGAACGCCATAGACTCCGGAACAGAACCCGCCCGTGCTTTTGCCGTCGTTTTCATAGACATCGATCCAGCGGTCGTCAAATCCGTCGCGAAGCGCCGACTGATATTCGACTCCCAGGGGAGCCGTCGAGGCGGTAATCCACTCCTTTATATCATTATATTTATATTTTTTGTCGAAATCGATTATCGGAACATAGCGATCGTACATGTGAAAGGAATCGATGCCGAGATATTCTTTCTTGAGGTTAAAATAGCGCCTGATTGCTCCCGAGCCTTTCATGACGGTTTCAATCAGGTTGGTGAAAACTTCTGTCGGAACATTATCCCTGTCGAGATAACTGTCGAGCGTGGTGGCATATTTACGTGCCTGGGCGGTCGCCCAGTCGCGCTCAAGAACCGCGCCGTAAATCGAAGCATAAGTATTGCGATTGGTGCTGTAGATGGTCATCGTGCTTTCGAAGGCGGTTTTGCGGTCTTCCTGATTACGATCGGTCATAATCAGATTCATATAACGCCCTTCGGTCAGTTTGACCTCCTGCCCGTCGGACGTTGTAATAGTCGGATATTTGACATCAGCCGTGGTCAGGGCATCATAAGTACGCACCGGCGAACCCTGAAAGCTGGAAAAATAGGACAAAAGCTGCTCCTGGGCCGCATCGAGAGTATGTTCCTGCCGGCGGAATAGATTTTCGATTTCCATCCGATACTCTCTCAAGGCCGGTTTGGCGGACAGCCAGGTGTTAAGGATATCCCTGTTTATATTGAGCAACTCAGGAGAAAGCCATGACTGTGCGATGCGGTATTTTTTGCCGATTGCCTGAACCCGCTGGTACTTACCGTTCATATCATTGTTTTTCACATCGACGGCATACTGAAGGCCGACATACGAAGAAACACTATCATACAGTTTATCGATTCGATCGCGGAATCGCAAAACCCTGAGAAGATTATCGGGGCTGTCAGCAAGCGAACCCTGGAATGTCCCGAACTGGTCAACCAGCGAATCAAAACTGGCCAGATCTCTTTCCCATGTCTTCCAGTCGAGATAGATGTGACTGAAATTCCATTTGTATTGATCCGGTATGGAATCCCGGTTCAATGTCATCTCTTCGGCGGAAATATTACTGAAAGCAAAAAACATCACTATCAGGGTCAGTCCTGAAAGTCCGATTGCCGATAATGGATTTCTTCTCAAGAGCATAACTTTTCCTCTTTTAATGCCGTGGCGGCGGTT
>JBFMFJ010000217.1:0-6126 GCA_040752235.1 Candidatus Zixiibacteriota bacterium
TTCCCGGCTTGGCCGTAAGAAATCCCTCTTTACGCGACCGGGTTCCCTCCGGGAAAATTAAAAGCGCGTCGCCCTTATTCAGTATCCCCACGGCCAACTCAAGGGCGCGGCGGTCAAAGCCGCGATGTATCGGGTGAGCATTGAGATTGCGTATCACCGGCCCGAGAACGGCAATTTTAAAAAGCTCTCTCTTGGCCATAAAGTGAATGGGACGCATCAGCGACGTAGCCAGCATCGGCGGGTCGGACAGGGAGATATGGTTACTGGCAAGAATGAAGGCCCCCTCATCGGGTATATTTTCAAGGCCCCTCACTTTTCTTCTAAATATAATCTGCGCGATCGTTCGGACCAATCGCCAGGCAAACCGGTAAAAGAAGGTCATTTCTTGATAATACGCGCCTGAATCAGCTTAATGATTTTATCAACTTGCTCTTCTATATTCAAATTGGTCGTATCCACCAACACCGAATCTTTGGTCCGGGTCAGGGGTGAATTGGATCGGCCGCTGTCATATTTATCACGTTTGGCCAGGAGTTCCATCTGTTCTTCAAGCGTGGAATTAATTCCCTGCCGCGAAAAATCAATCAGCCGCCGGCGGGCACGTTCCTGCAGCGAGGCATCGAGATATACCTTAATGTCGGCGTCAGGAAAAACGACTGAGGTGGTATCGCGCCCTTCGGCCACAATCCCGCCCTTTTTGGCCATCTCTCTTTGCCGTGCCACCATCGCCACCCGGACACCGGCATGAGCCGAAACCGGAGAGACGGCAGAGGTAACTTCCGGCGAACGGATGGCTTCCGTGACGTCCTGCCCATTCAGGAATACATGATTGACATCGACGTCAGTCTTGAATTCAATTGTCACCCGGGAGGCAATGGCTTCAAGCGCCCGGGCATCCTCCGGGGAAACGCCGTTTTGCAGAGCGAAAAGAGTCACCGCGCGATACATAGCCCCGGTATCAAGATAAGTGAAGCCCAAACGGGCGGCCAGAATTTTGGCGGTCGTCGACTTACCCGATCCCGCCGGGCCGTCGATCGCAATAATCTTTCCCTCCAGTGCAGATAATTTGTAAGGTCTTGACATAGTCTTATATCATGCGACAATAGATTAATTCGTTTCAGGTCCCGCTAATTCCGAATCTCCCTATAATCATGTCTTAATTTATTATTCGGGATCGCCAAACCACTTTTTATTCAGTCGGTCATATTCGCCGTTATCTTTGATCAACTGCAGGGCCGAATCAATTTTGTCCAACAGCTCTGTATCATTCTTGCGCACCGCAATCCCATAATGCTCGGTCGATAATAAATCCCCGACCGTTTTGGCCCGGCCCTGGCTCTTGATATATGCCATGGTCGTAGGGTAGTCATTAAGAACGGCATCGATATGGCCATTTTCCATATCAATAAAAGCCGCACCGATATTGTCGAATGAGAAGACGGTCAGACCCTCATGCGATTTGGCCATTCTTTCGCCGGTCGTTCCCAACTGAACACCGACCCGGCGGCCCTTTAAATCATCGACTGATTTTATTACGGTATCCGCCACCGGCACCGCCACAATCTGACCGGCCAGATAATAAGGCTGCGAAAATGACACTGAGGCCTCGCGCTGCGGAGTAATTGTCATGGCCGAAATTATACAGTCATACTTGCGGCTTCTGAGACCGGGTATTATCCCGTCAAATGGCGTAATAATAAACTCCGGTTTCCAGTCGTTTACATCGCAAATTGCGTTAATAATATCAATATCGAAACCTTCCGGCAGGCCGCTGTCGGTATTGACCAGCTCAAACGGCGGATAGGTGGCATCGGTACCAACCAGCAGGACTCCCTTCTCCTTCCAGGTCGGGATATCCTTCTCTCCGGCGCAGCCAAGGACAAAAAGGAACACAAATATGAGGATAATATAATTCCTGGTCATGACTATTCCAATACGCGACTAAGATAGGCAGAACATTGAATAAGCGCAATATTTTTTAAAAGCTGTAATTGGAGGAGAAAGGGACTTTCAACGATTGGGGCAAATGGGCGGTGTGCCGCCCCGGTATAAATAATCAATAAGGAAAGTTATGTCCAGGAGATCAATATTCCCGCTTCCATCCGGGTCGGCCGCCCCCTCCGGCTCCGGGGCCGGGCCGTTTTTGTACAAATAACCGATAATGAAAGTAACATCCAGCAGATTGACAGATCCGCTGCCATTGGCATCGCCGCAAACATACTCCCACATGCATCCGACCGGCAGGGCCCCGACCAGGCACCCGCACATATTATTAAGAGGCGCGCAGGGTGAAGCTGCCGCCAGGTGCAGATCAGCTGCGGCCGTGTCGCAAAAAACCGGGTCCATACACATATTGCTATTGCTGTCATTCAGCGAGGCGACACAGCCGGTCCAGTCACCATCGCTGTTTCCATAAAGATTGGAGCAGAAAACATCAACGCCGCTGGTGCTGTCGCAATACACGGCATCGGTCCCGAGGTTGTAAGCGATAATAGAGGAAGTCAGCGAAATATGCGAACCAGACCGGCAACCAATTCCGGAGCCATATCCCTGTTCAACATAATTTCCATAGAACGTACAGCTGTTGACTGCCGCATCTGATAATGAATCGCATAGAATGGCGGCACCGGGTCCGCGAAGGGCGAAATTATTTATAAATTGACAATTATCAAAAACCGGCGCGGCCTGGTAGCAGTAAACGGCGCCGCCTCCCACCCAGACCAGATTATTCCGGAAAATACAGTCTCGGAAATATGGAGCGGCATTGGAATCACAGAGTACGGCGCCGCCGCTCAATGATTCCGTGACAGTCGCAATCGACTTTTTCGGGCCCGGATCGACAACATTGTTTTCGAAAATACAATCCACAAACAGGGGTGATGAATTTATAATGTATGCTCCGCCGCCTCCTGAGGGAATATGGCCGATACTGAAAATGCCGCCGTTTTTAATGGTGAATCCTTTAATGCTTGCCGTTGAATCCTCCCCGTTTTCAAAAATAAATCCGCGGGCGGACACGGTGTCGAAGCCGGCTCCGCAGTCAATTATGGTCAAGTCGCTGCCTCCCTCGGAGACCATGGTCAATGCTTTGCCGTAAAAATTTAAATCGCGATTCCCATCACCGGTATAAATGCCGGCGACAACCATGACAGTATCGCCGCCTTCGGCAATATCGAGGGCATCCTGTATGATGGGAAAATCCTGAGGGACTTTTATTATTGAAGCACGGCCGATTCCGGTCCAGACAATTAACAGGGATAGAATTAATGTCATTCGAAAGTAAAAAGTCACTTCTCCCCTCATTTGAAAAAACACCCTATATCTAAGCAATATTGTTTTTAAAAGCAAAGTAATATTTATTTTTTCACCCACGATTTAACTTGAAGAATTCAGAATCGAAGTAAATCATATAGCCGCCCCTGAAATAATTGTCCATAGTATTATTATCGGCACAATCTCGAATTTGATAAATGAATCAACAAAAAGGCCCCGCCAATGCGGGGCCTTAAATCCGATTTTTTCAAAATCAGTATTCGGTCATTGATAAATAACGCAGCCCGTCATCAAAATTGAAAGATATTCGAGTCGTGGCTTCATTGAATCCTTCCGAAATCAAACCGGCATCTTCTTCAATCAATTTCAAATCCTTCAGGTACGGCGCATACTCTTTGCCGGTAATCTTTATGCCGCAGTCGGCAGGAATTCTTATACGAAGATCGGCGTCATTACCGCTTACATCTATCGCCACCAGCGCGGTCTTATTGCCTACTTTCAGATATATATTGCCGCCGTCATCAACCACCGACAGTTTTTCTATCGGGATCGATTCCAGATTGAGATCAACATCTGCATCATGGCCGATGCACCTCAACTCGAGCGGGACCTCATCAGAAAATGATACGCGCCAATCCTGATAGGAGCCATGCCCGCTGAAAATAACGGCGCTGCGCCGCCCCGTGGACCGGCTGATATCGAGAGTCGCCACATTGTTTTTCTTTTCCAGTGTGATATCCGGCTTCTGCGAAAAACGATCGAACTTCGCCGAGGCCAGGTTTATACCGCTCCGTGACACCGTCAAATCAGTCCGACCGTGATCGATTACGGCATCCAGCTTATTGATCGCCGAATCCATTTCCGCATTCCAGTTGTGCCTGTCACCGAAACTCGATCTCCAGGTATCGGGACCGACATCAACGGCGACATAGATCATTCCGGCGACCAGAATCAGGGGAGCAACGTATGATATGAACTGAAGCCGCGTTCGGTTGAATATTTTTTCGATACCGATTGCAATAAGCAGCACCGGCCACCATAGAAGCAGTTCCCACCAGTACTCCCAATCCAGATAACCCATCTGATTCAGCAGCAGTATCACTCCGGCAGTAATAAACAGCAGCCCCCAGCGAAATCTATTCGGCGTCATTTTCTTTTCCCCCCTTCATGGCAATTTCTTTCAGTGATTGTTTGCGCGGTCTGTTAAGCAGTATTATTAATCCGACCAGAATCAAAATCATCGGCCAGAAGTCAAAAATATCAAAGAAATCCACATCCACACTGCTCAATAAAACCAAACTGCCCACAACAATCAGAATAACTCCAAAGATGAGGCTGGCTGATTTCATTTGACCTCCTGGATATGACTGCCGGATTCCAGCGGCTGTTCTTTTTTGCGGACACTGCTAAGGACGAGCGCCAGCCCGGCCGCGATTAAAAGAGCCGGCCAGAGGAAATCCCAGAAATCGAACCACCAGTAAATATTTTCGAACAGGAAAACCAGCCCTATCACAACCAGTATCAGGCCGGGAAGAAATTTGCCGATGCTGGAATTTTTGGGTGTCGGCGCCGCTGCCGGTTCCGGCTCAATTCCCAGAGGCCGCTTTGGCATGACAATCCAGGCGATAATGTATCCAATCAGTCCGGCTCCATGTGCGAAAACCAGAATAATGGCAATAATCCTTACAATAGTCGGATCAATATTGAAATATTCGCCCAGTCCCCCGCAGACGCCGGCAATTTTGCTGTCAACATTTGATCTGTACAACTTCCTGTCCATCAGTCACTCCTTGGATGACGGTTTGACATCTCTCAGTAGAGATACGATAATTGGACTGTGAAGGTTTCTATTTTGTCTCGGATTCAAGATCACCGATATATCGGTCAATTTCTTGCTGTGTGCCGGAATCGGCCATGTTGTGCAAAGATCTCAGGTAATCGAGCATTTGACCCCTCTCATTGTCAATCGGCGTTACTCTTCCCAGATTATGAAAGGCGTTGGCCATTTTTTGAATAATAATTTTCATCGAGTCGGCGGGCGGCTTTTGGGCAGTTTCTTTGCCGACCGGCGTTGAAATGGCAAATACCCTTTTTGCCTCGGACGAATTTTGGGCGGCATAAAATGATATGACAGAACTGTATTCCTGCCGCACATCCTGTGCCTTATCATAGTAATTAATATATGTCGCAATATCCTGAGGGGATAATTCATCAAACTGATCCGGATCAATTCCCCGCTCGCTGAGTTCGGTCATCTGTCGATCCACATCATACATGGCCATATAGGCATCGGTCGAAGGGCCCTTCGTTTTGGCGGTTTCCGCCGGAAGCCGCTGAATAGCGATCATGCTGTCCGAAGGCATGATAACCGGCAGTATCTTTTGGGCCATATCAGTCTGCTCCGCCAGTGCCGCTCTCGATTCCTCGGCGTTTGTCGGCGATGGAACGTCACCATATAAAGCCGTCTTGTCGATCACCTCTGTTTCGGATGCTGCGCCGGTTCCTTTATCCTTGACCTGGGGCGTAGTACCCTTGACAGCAATTTCCGCCGGCGCCATTTCTAATGTTGCATTATCATCAACCGTCGGCACTGCCGGTGATTCATTGACCGCTTCAGTCCCTTCCGTCGTAACAGGCTGAGGTATTTGAACGGCTCTCAGTTCTTCCATATCCGTTCTTCCGATATCGGCCTCACTCTGTAATGATGCTTCCTGCTCTTCCACCACGACCGGTTGAATTGCGTGAGCGGCATCGCCCTGCTCCTGAATTTCTTCCGAGGGCCTGGCTTTTTCCATGGCAATAGAGTCTGCTTCTTTCTTTTGAATGGGAGGAGAATATAAAACCGTGGGGGCC
>JBFMFJ010000218.1:0-6110 GCA_040752235.1 Candidatus Zixiibacteriota bacterium
AAGGCAGGGAGAATATCTTCTGCCGCTTCAGGAGCGGGCCGTCAAGAACGGCCTGCTCGGTCTGCATGATGAAAACCGCCCGGAGAATCTTTTCATCTCGGCGCCGACATCGGCGGGTAAATCATTTTGTGGTGAAATGGCGGCTATCGAAACGCTGGTCAAACGGCGCAAGGCGGTGATGATGGTGCCGCTGAAATCGATTGCCGAAGAGAAATATCGGTATTTCCGTGAATGTTACAACTCGCTTGGTATCAGGATATTGATTGTTACCGGCGATCATCTCGAAAATGACACCGCCTTTCAGCGCGGCGAATTCGACCTGGCTATCGCCATATATGAGAAATTCAATCGGGTCCTGACCGCCAACCTCGATATTATCCGGCAGATCGGTCTCGTGATTGTCGATGAAGTGCAGATGATTTCGGAGCCGGGGCGCGGCCCGGAACTGGAACTGGCGCTGACCAAGATTATCGGTTCGGGGTACAGCCCGCGCATCGTGGCCCTGTCGGCGGTGCTTGCCGATGAAAGCAGTCTGGCCGACTGGCTCGGCTGCCGGATCGTGAAGGAAACGGTGCGCCCGGTTGATCTGCATCTGGGTGTGGCGGTAGACGGCTCATTCAAATATCGCTCTTTCAACAGCGGCCTTGAAGGGAAGGATGAAATTGATCTGAAGGGGGGCGATTGTCCGGATGAAGGATTGATTGATTTTCTTAAATCGGGCGACGGTCAGAAGCTGGTATTTCTGAAATCGCGCCGGGACACGATCGAGGCGGCGCGCCGTCTGGCGGCGGCGGTTAAATGGGATGCCGCCAAGGAGACCGCCGAGGAACTTGAGGATCAGGAAGCCAGTTCGCTGGTGCGATCACTGCAGCAGGTTCTTTCGCGCGGGGTGGCCTTCCACAATTCTGATCTTACCGCCCGCCAGCGAGCGGCAATCGAGGCCGGTTACCGCAGCGGCGAAATCAAAGTGATTTTTACTACGACAACGCTGGCGATGGGCGTCAATCTTCCGGCGGAAACGGTCCTGCTGGAGACGATGAAATACTCATCGGGGCAGTATGGCTCATCGCCGACACTGGTGCCGATCAGCGCCGCAGAGTTCCAGAGTATCTCCGGGCGGGCCGGGCGTTTTGGCTTGAAACCGGAACAGAAACCGGGCCGCGCAGTAGTCGTGGCCGGGTCCGATTTCGAGTGCGATGTGCTCTGGAATGAATATATCGAGGGTGCCAAAGGCAACCCGCCGGTTTCGGCTCTGGAATCATCTCATTTACCCGACATTGTTCTTGATCTCTTGGTATCAGGATTCGGCCGCGACAGAAGCACACTCGAAACTGCGCTGTCATACTTATTTTACTGTCGGCGGGGGGTTACCATCAATCCGAAGCAACTGGATGAAATTCTTGACCGGCTGACAGCCGGACGGTTTATCCATTCATCGCTGGAAGCCACGCCTCTCGGCAAGGCGGTGGCGGAATCGGGGCTGTCAACTGCATCGACGGAGCATTACATGCAGTCTCTTTCGCGGGGATATCCGGTTTCCGATATCGGTTGGCTGTTTCTGGCCCTGGGTGCCGCCGATTTCGATATTTCGCTTAGCTGTCTCGACGGACGGGAATATCACGGACATGTTTATGAAAAACTGCTCTATCGGCAATTCGATGAGTATACCGGAGAAATTGAAAAATTGCTTGAACCGCGTTCTATTCATGAGCCGCTGGACTTCAGGCATACATCGGTTCTGAAAGCAACGCTGTTGCTTTATGAATGGGCCGATGGTCCGGCGGTCGATCGACTGGAGCAGTGCTATCAGCTTCGTCATGGCCAGATAATCAAGCTGGCCGAGACCGCCGCCTGGCTGCTGGTTTCTCTCGGACGCATGATGAATGCTTCGGGCGGTAATGCCAGGACCGTTGAACAACTCAACGAGCTGGCCTTTCGGGTGCAGTTCGGCATTCGTAACGCGATGCATGAGATTCATGATATGGTGGGAGACCGGTTGCATCGCGGGCAGTACCTCGCCCTTTATAAAAACGATATTGTCTCCATCCATGGGCTGTATCAGGCCGGGGCGGAGTATCTGGGGAAAATTCTGAATTCGGAAAAAAAGGCAGATGAAGTTTTAAACATGATAAAAACCATGCAAGAGGAGGATACAATGAGCAGAAGTAGTGTGCATCATCGGGTGGATACCATTTTCAATCCGTCATCGATTGAACTTGACGGCGGATATGAAAAAGAAAGGTATCTGGTCAGGATCGATGGTTTCCCGGTGCGTCTCACCGGCAAATCATTCAAATATCTGGCCAAGCTGGCATTTTCGAGGCTTATCAACCGGGACGGCTGGGTTTATAAGGATGATATAGAATCCGGGTTTAATCAGGCCCGATATCTGTATCGTCTGAAGCAGGAATTGAAGGCGGGAGGAATCGTCTGGCCGATTTTTGAAAACAATCGGCTGGGTTATTATCGTCTCTCGCTGGACCCCTCGAAGATTCATCTTAATCTCGGTAACTTAAAGAACCACTATGACTTTGAGTTACGCGAGATGGCCGACAAACTGGCTCTTCGGGCGGCCTCGTAAATGGCTGGAACGGTCGGTCGGGGTGTACGGTTTAAATATATGAGGGCTGGATTTAAAATGGCAAACCGGTCGGTTTAGTAAAATTGGCCGGAAGCCGATACGAGAGAAAAAGGAACGCAATGACCGCTAAAAGGAAACCGCACACCCCGCCGAAAGAAAACGCGCCGGGATTGATATTTCCGGGCTTTTCGGCGGAAGACGCTTGTTGTCATTCAGGATTGTCTATATCAGGTAAGTCATTATATGAAAATGGCTTAGATTTCTTATTGGCGCGGGTGACCAATCCTTTAAGCGATTAATGTCATCAAATGATGGCATATATGGAGAAGTCCGTGAAATCAGAAGCCGATCGCAATAAGGGCAAAAGAAAATCGACCTGGCGCAGTACCGCCGAATCGACATCAGAACGCCTTTTGAATGAGCTAAGAAGCCGGGTTGAAGCCGAGGAAGACCTTACCAAAGAGGTTCGTGACCGGTGTTTTATGGAGATTGACCGGCTCGAGCAGTTGTCCGATGCTTCGGTCGAGTATGGGGCCACGCGGCAATATATCGAGTGGTTGTTATCCATTCCATGGAAAATCCATAGCAGGAAACGGACGGATCTAAAAAGAATCGAGCGGCGTATCGATCAGGAATATTTCGGCTCGCAAAAAATCAAACGGAAAATCCTGGAGCGAATCGCCATCCGCAAGCTGACCGGCAACAGCAGCATCAATTCGATATTATGCCTGGCCGGTGTTCCGGGAACGGGCAAAGCCTCGCTGGCCAAAGCTATCGCCAAGGCGATGGGCAAGGAATTTATCAGAGTCTCGGTCGGCGGTTTGACCAAGGTTTATGATATAAAAGGTACAGTCAGAACATACCTTGGCGCCATGCCGGGAATTATTATTCGCACGCTTCAAAGCGCCGGGACATCCGATCCGGTCGTATTGATCGAAGATATCGAGAATCTCGGCGGCAATTCAGGGACGGTGCTGGCCATGTCGCTTCTGGAGGCGATTGATCCCCGTTATAACTGCCGTTTTCTGGATAACTATATCGGTTTCCCGATTGACCTGAGCAATGTCTTCTTTATATGCGCCGTTAAATCATCTGAAGATATTCCCGAGGTTTTCAATCATCGGTTTGAAGTAATAGAACTAAATGGATATATTGAAAAGGATAAGATTCACATTGCGCTCACATATATAATCCCGTCCGTTCTGAAGAAACATGGTCTTCAGCCAAAAGATATTGTTTTCAGTGATAAAGGACTGCAGAAAATTATTCGGAATTATACGCTTGAGGCGGGACTTCTCAATCTCAAACGCCAGATTGAAATAATCTGCCGTCATGTCGCCAAAGAAAAGGCCTCCGGCGTCAGAAAGACCTGGATGGTGAATGAGAAGACGGTCGGATCATTTCTCGGAACGCCCCAGTACTCTCTTGAAAAACCGGGTGACACTCCTGAAATCGGCGTCGCTATCGGCCTGGCCTGGACCGGCCAGGGCGGCGATCTGATGATTATCGAAGGATTACGCATGAAGGGGAGCGGCGAGGTGATTACAACCGGGTCGCTGGGGGATGTAATGAAGGAATCGATTCAGGCGGCACACAGCTATGTTCGTTCCAAGGCTGATGTCCTTGGTATTGATCACAATGATTTCGATAATTTCGATATACACATTCATTTTCCCTCAGGCGCCATTCCGAAAGACGGGCCCTCGGCCGGTGTGGCAGTGTCTCTCGTCATCGCCTCAGTGATGGCGGAAAGACCTATTCGCAATGATATCGCTATGACCGGCGAGGTGACTCTGCGGGGAAAGGTTCTTCAGGTGGGCGGATTGATCGAGAAAGTCTCGGCGGCATACAGGGCCGGTATTCCGACAGTGTTTATACCGAAAGAAAATAAGAAGGAATTAAAGGACCTGCCGCAGGATATCCTTAAAAAGACAAAATTTGTCTTTATAGAAAGTGTCGATGATGTTTTCGCCCGAGGCCTGCTCGATTTTATCCCGTCTAGTTACACCCTGGAGAAGCTTTTTGCCGAGGAAATGAGAAAGGCGAAAAATCGCAAAAAAACTTCCGGGACTCGGAGAATCGCCGCCAAGAGCCGTAAGAAAAAATAAGACGTATTCTCATTAATCGCCCGCCCCTTTATATCCATCCAGATATCTAATGACCATTAGTCAAATGGTCTTAATAGCTCTCGGTATAAAATCTTGACAAAAGCATTAAATTCGCTAAATTAATTGTTGAGATTAACATACACATTTACATGTCCGTTTACTCGACTATTTGAGAGGGATATCTGCATTCTTATAGAGAGTAAAAACTTAAATTATTGGCATACTGCCAAAGGCTTTATAATAATTCAATGAATTTCATCCGGGTTTCAGTATCCGGTAAAATGTGGAAAATAATTTTGGGGTTATAAGGTGGAGAGGATGTTCTCATGAAAACAAAATGGTTCGTTTTGATTTTTGGATTAATCATTTTGTCGGCCGGAGCGGCGAATGCCAATACTATTCGAGCCGCTGTTTCTCCCGAGGTTGCACCCGGCTATATCTCAGTCGGTGAACCTTTCACGGTCGATATTTATATGAATAATACTGATGGACTGGTTCTCGGCTATAGCTGGCCGCTGGCTTTTTACAGCCCTGACGGCATACCATCGATCACCCATCGCAATGTGGGCGGTTTTGGCCCGTTCGGTTCCATTACCATGTCTGCTGATTACCTGGCCTACTGGATTGTCCTGAATCAGTGGACCGGGTTCAGCTTTGACGGCAATCTGGCCGATACCATAAATCACACCACGGTATCATTATCCGGATGGCCCGAAGGGCTGGGCGAACAGCTGAATGTCCAGTTCGCCATGCAGATCGATGAGGTCGGCACTTTCTGTGTCGATTCCGTCAGCATTCCCAATCAGCAACCTCCCGGAAAATTCGACTGGCTTTTTGATTACCCCACTACCTTTAACGGGCCATATTGCTGGCAGGTGGTTATTTATGTCGATACCGATGGCGACGGTGTTCTCGATTTCGAGGACAACTGCCCTGCCGAATATAATCCCGGTCAGGAAGATGACGATGGTGACGGTCAGGGGAATGCCTGTGACAATTGTCCCAACGATCCTGATAACGATGCCGATGGCGATAATGTCTGCGGCGATGTCGATAACTGCCCGACCACATACAATCCGAGCCAGGCCGACAATGACGGCGACGGCCTAGGGAATGAATGCGATGACTGTCCCGACGATCCCGATAATGATGCTGATGGCGACGGCATTTGCGGCGACGTTGATAACTGCCCGACCACATACAATCCGGGCCAGGCCGACAATGACGGCGACGGTCTGGGGAATGAATGCGATGACTGCCCCAACGATCCCGATAACGATGCTGATGGCGACGGCGTTTGCGGCGATATCGATAATTGTCCCACTTATAACCCGGATCAGGCTGACATTGATGGCGATAATGTCGGCAATATCTGTGACAATTGCCCCGATGTATATAATCCCGGTCAGGAAGACTCCAAT
>JBFMFJ010000219.1:0-6102 GCA_040752235.1 Candidatus Zixiibacteriota bacterium
GTCGCTTCACTTTCGAGAATATCCGCCCACCAGATTGCGCCCAGCGTGAAAAAGGCGCCATATTCATATGGGATATTGTAGTACGGATCAGGCGGGGCAACATTGGGTATTATGGTCGCCAGATGCGGCGGATTTTCGCCGGCAGCCCACCACTGTACCCAGCCGAGATAAGAGCCGCCGATCATTCCGACTTTTCCATTCGACCAGGATTGTAGGGCCAGCCATTCGATTGTATCATAGCCGTCTTTCGGCTCATCAAAAAAGGGCTGCCACTCGCCGGGAGAGGAAAACCTTCCGCGGCAGTCCTGAACCGTATAAACATAACCGCGGCGGGCAAAAAACATCCCCTGTATTTCATTTAATTCTTTCTTGTAGGGGGTCCTTACCAGAATTACCGGGAATGATCCTTCAGCGTCCGGCCGATAGATATCGGCTGCAAGACCAATCCCGTCACGCATCGGGATCATTACATTCGAATCGACAGTTACGTTATATTTCGGCTGTGAAAGAAGTGAATCGCTTTCCTCGGAAGCCATCAGTACTTCATACCCCTCGCGGACATAGGCGGCATGCTGAGCCGGAACATCGGCATAACAAAACTTCTTATCGGCGTCAACCCAGAGAATAACATCGACACCGGGCAATCCATACCGGTACTTCGTAAATTCCTGCAATTTGCCGGCTGCCTGTTTCTGTACCGTTTCCAGCCTTTCGAGGTTGGCATCCATTATGACGGCCGGGACAATAAACAGAGGGAAGGTCTGTTTGCCGCCGAGTTCCTCATCATAAGCCAGAACCGCGTGAGTCATCAACGCCGGAGTGTAATTTTCGAAAAGAACCGTCCTCGGTCGCAAAGCCATCGTCGACGACATGCCCCCGGCATTTATCCGGATTGAATCACCCTGAATCACGGCACTCACCTCTGCCTGTGGTGTCTGCATGGTAATGGAATCCCAATAACCGGCGCTATCGACACTGATTTCCATCTGAGAAGAGACTTCCTGGCCGGCCATTTTCAGAGTATATTCGCTTGTAAAACTTCCGTCCTGCCGCCAGTCAAATGTCCCCGATATTAACGGTGTTTCGTTGACGTAGAGGGTATAACTCACCGAATCCTGAAAGACATTCATGGGAAAGGCCTTAACAACTGAGTCCGCCGGATTATCCGAAAATGCCGGCAGGTACAATAAAAAAACCAAAAGAACAACGAGGAAGAATTTTTGCCTAATTCCCCTATCCATAGCACAACCAGCAATACTGCTCATCATACTCCTGACTCCCTGAAAATTAGTATAGTGTTTAAATAGGCGTTTTTATTTTCATAATATACCTAAACTGTGGACAATTATTCGAAATTCATGCAAAAAATCAATAAAGTCATAAAAAAAACCCTCCTGATTAGGAGGGTTTTATTCAATAATATCAAAAATTAAAGATTGTACAATTCGCTGTACTTGCCCTTGAGATATGACATTGCATATTTATGGTCAAGTTTCTTGCCGGTAACGACTTCTACCAGCTTGCCGGCACGGTACCTCTGCCCTTGAGTATGGATATTTTTTCTGAGCCAGTTCTTCAATTCCATAAAATTGCCCGATGCAAACTGATCATCAAGATACTTAATCTCTTCATCCGCTTTGGTATAGAACTGCGCGGCATAAAGGTTACCCAGCGAATATGTCGGGAAATACCCGATTAATCCGGCCGACCAGTGTACATCCTGCATACACCCTTGAGCGTCATTTTTCGGCGTGATCCCGAAATATTTCGTGAACCGGTCGTTCCAGACAACCGGCAGGTCTTTCGGTTGCAATTCTCCTTTAAGCAGGGCCAGTTCCAGTTCGAATCGCAGCATAATATGAAGATTATATGTCACTTCATCCGCTTCCACCCTTATAAAGGACGGGCGGACATCGTTGATAGCGAAAAAGAAATCGTCGAATTTGACATTGCTCAGATTTTCAGGAAACACCTGTTGAGCCCGCGGGAAGAAATGCTTCCAGAATGATTTGCTGCGGCCGACATGATTTTCCCACATTCTCGATTGCGACTCATGAATGCCCAGCGATACCGATTCACCGCGCGGTGTTCCGTGATGGGCCGGGTCAAGTCCCTGATCATAAATGGCATGACCGCCCTCGTGAAGCGTCCCGAAGAAAGCCTGCCCGAGATGGTGCAGATTATACCGGGTCGTTATCCGCGTGTCACCGGGGCCGAGGCCGGTCGTAAACGGATGCGCCGAAACATCAAGCCGCCCGTTGTGGAAGTCAAAACCGATAGCCGCCGCGGCTTCCTGCGAGAATAAAATCTGGCGATCGATCGGGTATTCCTTTTCCAGAACCGAAACATCCGGTTTTTTCGGCGAATCGGCAATGGCATGAACAAGATCGACCAGTTCCTGGCGGAAACCCTCGAAAATCTTCCTGATTGCCTCAGTCGTCATGCCCGGTTCGTAATGGTCCAGAAGCGCATCATACGGTTCCTTTTCATAACCCAGGCAGTCGGCCTGCTCCCGTTTGAGCTTGACAATTTTGTCCAGGTGAGGCAGGAACTTGGCGAAATCGTTTTCCTTTCTCGCCATGGCCCAGACGTTTTGGCCGATCGCGGTCGCCCGCGAAATTTCTTCAACCAGCTTTTGAGGAAGTTTGGTCTCCTGATCATATTGATGACGAATCTCCCGCATATTGGCGCCGATATCCGAAAACTCATCTTTTACAAGGTTCGACCCTTCGACACTTTTCAAAAGCTCGCCGATTTTGGCGTCAACAGCTTTGCTGTGCGCCAATCCGGAAAGGTAGGCGATCTGCTCGGCTCGATATTCGCCGCCTCCCTTCGGCATATATGTCTCCAGATCCCAATGCAGCATACCGGCACAACTGGCGATCAGAGTCACTTCTTTCCACTTTTCAATCAGTTCTTTATAAGCTTGTTCGGCATTGTTTGACATAACAGTCTCCATTTGATTATAGATTTAGGCGCCGCTAATATATAAAAAAACGGCCAGGATAGCAAAAAATCAGTATCATATTTCAGATATTACGTGATATTGACACAATTGTTGTCTGATTTAAACTTCTTTCCAAATTTATACATAAAGAGACCGCAAAAATAATCGGGCCGCTGAAATTCTCAAAGGACGCTAAAATTGGAGGGGTGGGCTATAATCGCTATGTATTTGGGAATCATTAAATTCTCAGAGTTTTTGCCGAAGTAAATTATAATATCATTTTTTTCCGGAGAATTTATGAGAATCATAATTATTGCACTGCTGTTTAGTCTAATCGGCATTTGTTCGATAGCTCAGGACTTGGATGTCGTCAAGACTGAAATATATAATTTTTCCTCTGATGAATATTTAGTATTCATCACCAACTCGGGGATTGTCACGACCGACAATAATCTGGTCATCGTCGGGGCGGCCCCAACCCAGGAGGCCTTCCCCTATTCTGATGTCTTTATCATGAAAATCAACTTAAACGGAGATACCCTCTGGACAAAAACGATAGGAACCACGCTGACCAACGATGTCGGCATAAATGTAATCCAGACACAGGATGGGAATCTCGTCGCCCTGTGTATTGTTCAGTTTGAGGGAAATTTCGGCAGGTTGCGGCTGTACAAGCTTGATTTGAATGGAAATATAATCTGGGAAAAAACATATCTTGCCGAAACAGAATACGCTCTTAGCCACGGAATTACCGAGTCCACCGACGGCGGATTGATGATTTCCGGCATGTGCGATGGTGATATTTTCATATTCAAGACCAATACAGATGGCGATTCTCTTTGGGTCAGCTATTTCGGAACCGATTATAATGACAACAGCGACGCTATCGCGGCAACTGACGACGGCGGTGCTGTTATGGCCGGAAGGATTTCGTCTTCCAGCGCCAATAATGATTCTTTGATAATCATCCGGGTTAATTCGCTCGGAGATGAAATATGGTCCAACACGTACCCCATGAACGGCGGTGATGGTTTTTGGGGAAAAATTTGCCTCCGCAAAAATACGGATGGCCATTATGTTCTGGTTTCGTCCTCTGATGAGGGCAGTACAATCAGCCTGTTCGAGTTCGATATCGACGGGATTACACTTGACAGCTCGAAAATTACACTGGCCGAACCGGCCATGATTCAGGCCATAAATCACGGCAACGACAATTCACTTTGGCTTACCGGCGAGCTTTTCAGCAATGGGACAATTGTCGCCAAATTTAATTCTACCCTGGATTCGTTGCTGACTGCACAGGTCGGGACGAGTGATTTCTCTACCGGTGATTTTATTTATCAGGACAATAATGATTATATCTATATTGTCGGTCGTTATTCTCATAACAATATCTATTTCATGAAACTAATGGAAACGATTGCAGCCGGTATTCCTGATAATGAAATTCTCATACCGCAAACATCTTTCCTAACCCAGAATTATCCCAATCCATTCAACCTTTCTACCCAAATCAAATATTCGGTGACAAGCTCATCTCATGTCCTGCTGGAGATTTATGATATCCTTGGCAGAAAAGTAAAGACTATCGTTGATGCAACACAATCGTTTGGACTCTATTCGATTGCGTGGGATGGCGCCGATGATTACGGCAACGCTGTCTCATCCGGAATATATTTGTACCGCCTTATAATTGACGACTTTGTCGAATCAAAAACAATGCTCCTCCTGAAATAAAAAAAGGCCGGGCGAAAACCCGGCCTTTTAATCAATCAAATATATAAACTACTTTAGCATAACCATTTTTTTCGAAGTCTCGAAATTTCCCACCTTCAGTGTATAGATATAAATTCCCGAGGCTGTCGCATGTCCGCCGTTGTCACTACCATCCCAGACAACGGAATGACTCCCGGCCGTTTTTTCTTTAAGATCAATCTCTCTTACCAACTGTCCCATCGTATTATAAATCAGCAGGCTGGCATTGGCCCGGTGCGGCAGATCAAAGGCTATGCGCGTCGAGGCATTGAACGGGTTGGGGGAATTTTGATACAGCACGAAATCGGCCGGCAGCGGATTGTCCATTTCATCATCAACATCAGTTGGGGCACCTGGAAAGGCATTCTGGGCATTATCATAAAGCCTCGATTCCAGGGCCGGTATTTCCATCGAGGCCATACCGAAATCAAAGGCTCTCACGGCCACCACATACTCCCAACTCGGATTGAGATTTTCAATATTATAAACATACTCGAAATATTTGAAGTTGCCCTCTTTGGTTAATTCGACCGCGGTGGCATGACTCGGATCCAGAGTAGAAGGATAGGGCATGCCGGGATAGAGTTTATGAATTCCCGCAGGATTGGTTAAATCAGAATTATTCAAATCTACCGGGCTGAAATAGAAAAGCGTATCATGATAAACGAATGGATTATACTCGGTGAAAAGCATTGGGTCATCGATGCCATAGAGCGTATATAAATTTTCGCCTGTCATTGGCAATTCATTTTTTTGCCATGTGAACAGGCCGTCTTTCCATACATAAATCCAGTAATCTTCAATATCATAAGAGGCCGGAAGATTATATGAGATAATATCTTTCCGTGTATAATAAACGCGATACCCCTCAAAATCATGTATACCGGTAATTCGATCTTTGACAGTCTCGCTGATCAGACCATTCCAGCGCACGCGGATTCCCCCTGGTATCGGTTCAAGCCACAATGGCGGGGCATTGGGAAGAACCGGAATACGAAAATCCGGAATGCCATCGCCGCTGAAATAAACCGTATCGTCGCCGCAAATCATATACTGCCCGCAATAGCCATTCTCATCGGTATCTACCCCGGGATTATCATAAATGAACGAAGCCCAGGTGGAATTAAGCACCAGGTCGCTGAAATCAAGCTGATTATAAAAGGTGGAAGGTGCATAGGCATTAAAAAGCGTGCTGAAGGCATTGCAGTCGCTGTGCAGTTTATCACCGGCGACATACGCAAAAACAATGGGCAGTGATTCTCCCGGATCGATATTAAAGGGGCCGAATGAAAGCAGGTAACGGGTATCATATCCATTGGCAAGATCAACTGCATTAGCAGGCGGCGCCAGCCAGCCGCTGGCTGCATGATCAAAAGCCGAATATAGCTGGTCATAATCAA
>JBFMFJ010000220.1:0-6101 GCA_040752235.1 Candidatus Zixiibacteriota bacterium
ATTCTCTCAGGCGGGATAGAATCCTCCCCGGTATCACCTCCGGCTCCCCAGACACCGGTGCCGACGGTATTATTCAAAGTCAATGTATCGGTGCCTCCCGCCGGTCCCGGGCCGACGGTAAATGTGCCAATATTGGCCACATCGGTACCCTTTACCGCTTTTATTCTGAAGTCATTAAAGGCGAGCGAATCGCCGCTGCTGACGCTTTCATATAAATAGCTAACCACCCCGGAAACACGACCGCCGGAATCAGTGATTCCGCTGAGAACCAGCCGGTTATAATCGTTCCAGACCGAACAGGCGGCATTCACGACCGGAAGATTATTATTCCCCCGGACATACATATCCAGGGTCCGCTGCAATGTAACTTCACCGGTCGTCATCGCCGGGCGAAACTCGATCAGCTTCCAGAGTGTATCCGGAACATAATAGCTGTCTTTAATATAGTTATCCGTCAACGGCGTTCCGATATCACCCGGCCAGAACCGCACGCTGTACTGAACGGTCGGCCCCTTCGCGGTATCGACGGCTATAAGCGTATCTTCATAGAAAGAGAAGCTGCGCCCGCCGCCGTCATATCCACCGAATCTATAGAAGGCATCATTTGAAATAAGACGATTATATCTGATGGTGTACTCATCAAGGTCGTCATGAAGCAGCAACTCGAAACTGGCGCTCTGCACTGCGGATGATCCGACATAGGTATGATCATCCAGAACAATCGAGTTGATGCGGTTGTTCTCGATAATGACACTCTCGTCATTACGAAGATAATGCGGTGCTATGTAAAATCCCGAAACAATCGGGCCGTAGGCTTTATAATTGACCGTATCCGTACAGGCATAAACATTGATATTGTTTCCGGTAATGCGAATGTACTTGTTGGGCGAATAGGAATCGCCGTTGGTGGCATTGTATTCATCCGCGACACGCATTTTGAATCCTTTTGCCCTGACGGTATTTCCGTAATAAACGTCCCAGCCTCGGTGGACATTGATGTAGTTATCATAAAATCTGATTGGAGCCGCCGCCGTACCGATACAGCCTTCGACCTCGAATCCGCCGTCGGCGCCATAGTAATTGGTGCCCGCAAGAAGGACGTTGTCATGGAACTCACTGCCGGCATCCGCCAGTCTTGCCAGAATACAAAAAGCATTGGCCTGACTGTGACAGAAGTTATCGGTCGGATAAGTGTACATAAAATTGCGGCTATCGACCGTAATAGTACAGTTATATATCTTACTGACACCGTAGGCGACAATACCCTGACAGGGAGCGTTTTCTATTACGAGGTCATGCACTTTGAAGTTATAATCGGTGCCGCTGACTGCTGTTTTGGCGCCGAGATGTATCGTCGCCCCGTCATACATACAGCGGCTGGTATATCCGACGACATTGCTTCTATAACGCCCGCCCCGGATTTCCACATTCTTGTTGGAGCTTCTCCAGCTGGTGGCCGTGCCGTTGGTGGCGACAATTTCCCTTCCTTCCGGAGGAACGCTTGTCAGACATTTTCCGTTGGTGCCGTTTACAATCGTACTTACCGAATCGATAAGTATCTGCGTGCATCCGGCTAATTCTATACAATTATTTCTATTTGTCGTCGAACTGCCGGCATGAATAATCCATCCCCCTTTGACGGTCACATTTTGAGGAGACCCCAATGAACGCGCGATTCTGATTCCGAAATTATTATCGCCGTTGGCCGTTCCGAAAACCAGCGTATCGGTTCCCAGATTAACCAATACATTGGTGGCACCGTCGCGGACATAAATACCGTAAGTTGCGGTAGTTATTTTGGTTCCGGAAAAGGTGACAGTATCGTTCGTGTTGACGATATAAGGAAGATTGGCTGAGGTAAGAACCACCTGCCCGCCGAATACATGCGGCGTCGCCAAAATTAACAGAATAAACAGTGTCGGCAGTAACACTCTTGAAACGCGGCTGCCCCGATCCACCGTTTTCATTTTATACCTCCAAAATAATTTTCATTCATAGTTTCCATAGAAATTCATTTATTCTTTTCAAAGAATAATAATTGCAATGACTTAACGCAATAAACACTCCTTTGTTCGACGATGTCAACATATAAAGTTTTCGGCATTTTGCCCTATCTATCTTAATAACACTTTCACATTATACGCCAACCTGTAAGAATTCGCCTATCTAATTGCCGCTTCAAATATTAACGCTTTGATTGACGGCAACTTAGACCAAAAATTTCCTCATTTAATGATCAATCCAAAATCACATTGTGCATATCTTGAACATATTGCCATATTTCAAGGGCGAGGCTCGATTTTGCAGACTGAAAATTGAAATTTCCCGCGGCTGGTAAGAGGTATTTTATCCACAAAATTTATTTCATATCTCATATTCGGTCCAAAGAACCTGGGGACGGACTCGGCCAGTATTCTTAGACTATTATCATCAAAATCAGCGGCTTTGACAATATTAAAAATCAGGTGATCCAGTTTATCCTGGACTATCTGTGTCTGCTTTAATCCCGGAATATGAATGGTAAAAGTATCAAGAATGGAGACTCCGGAAATTGTCTTCCCATCGGGCGTATAAAGCAGGTCTGTCGTTCTGCCGACCACCCTCCCTATTCTCGGCAGCCCTCGGCCGCAGGTGCATTTCCCCGCTTTGGTCGTAGCCAGATCGCCGATTTCATAACGGATGAAAGGCATCCCGTAATTGCTCAGGTCGGTGATAATCAGGCGTCCGGGATTCTGCTCATCCCCTCCCTCGATCTCGACATATAATCCCTCGGCGGCGATATGAAGCCCGTTATGCTGCTCGCATTCGGAGGCGATAATCGAAACCTCCTCACATCCATAGCGGTCGAAGACTATCTTCCCGAAAACATCTTCGATAATGGCCCGTTCATGGGGATACAAAGTCTCGGCAGTGGAGATTATTCCCTTAAGCCGGATATCATCAATTCCCCGGTCTTTCATAAAGCGCGCCAGCACAAACAGTGAATGCCCATGACCGAAAAGAACCTCCGGCCTGAAACGCCGCATCCGCCCGATGAAATCATGCATCTGTTCATCATTCATATTGAGCGTATCGAGGAAGATTACTCGCATATACAGCGCCATATAAAGCTTCTGCTTAAGACTGTATTTCTTGTCAGTGTCGCCCCAGAGAGCGGCCTGTTTGATTCCCGGAAAATAACATGCCCAGCTGTTATGGCGATAGACCAGGGCATGCTTGAAGGCGGTGGTTTCTTTATCCCAATATAATTTCAACGGAACACCGGTCGAACCGCCGGTACGCTTGTAATTCATCTGTTCGGCGGTATATCCATTCGAGATGAGTTCTTCCCGGTTCTCCCGTATATCATCTTTGGTCAAAATCGGGAGTTTTCCGAAATCATCGAAACCCTTTATATCACCCGGCTTCATGCCGAGCTGTTCGAAACGATCATGATAAAAACGATTGTTCTCGTAGGCATGCTTCAGGATTTTACCGATGCTCTCCCATTGATTCTTCTTCAGTTCGTCTTCGGACATGAACTGCGACGCCATCAGTTTCCTGATGGCGGCCGTGTCATTGACACCGTGGCGCCGGTTATAGAATGGAACGAACAGCTTTCTTGACAAAATGCCGAGCAGATCCATTATGAAATACCCTTCAGAGACAAACGGTCTTTATAAATATTGACCAGAGCGACTACCAGTCCGGCCATCATGTACCAGGTATAACGGTACAGATTATGCCCGAACAGTCCGGAGACAAAAAGAGCAATCATGGAGACAATAAAGGCTTCGCAGTAGGTCGATACCCATAATTCCTCGGCCCGTTCGCGAACAGCCCGGATTATTATCCGTAAATTTTTTATCAGAAAATATATGAATGCAAACCAGACAACAAAGCCTATTATTCCGGTCGTCGCCATCAATTGAATATATAGATTATGCGCTTCCATATAACTGGAATATCCAAAGTTCCCTGAACCGGCGGCAGTGCTGAAAGCACCGGCTCCGACACCCAATATGGGTCTGGCGGCAATCATTTTGATGCCGGCTTCCCAAATCTCGATCCGGCCCGATGAAGTCTGGTTAATATCCTCCATATCGCTGAGAGTCATATACCTCTGACGGTACTGGCCCGGCATGGCGGACCATACGCCCGCAATCAAAAGAACCGCGGCGGCAAACAAGATCACTTTATGACGGGCATAAATAAAGCCACCAAATAGCACGCCGATAAAGGCCAGAAGACCGCTTCGGGAAGCTGTGATGGTAATCAAATAGGCCATCCCCAGCGCCAGCAACCACAGGCTGATTTTAACCAGCAAGTGCCGAAAATAGAATGCGGATGCAATCACAAGAGGAATAGTCGCTCCCAGAGTTGCCGCCAATGCATTGGGATCACCGCCGGCCGATGTGCTGCCATACATTCTGTCGACACCCATTCGCGTAATGAAACCGCCCGAAATATATGATTTGAAGGCGTCGAAAGCGATATAGGCTATCAGGAACAAAAATACCGTCATAAAAGCCACGAATTTGCGCTTGTTGTCGATTACCGAGACAATCAAATAATAGAAAATCAGCAATTTGATAAAACCGATACATTCGTCGATAGTCAGGCTTTTTTCATAAGATGAAAAAATCGAAATACACATGACAGCCAAAAAGGCAATCAATGACAAAGTGATACGATCCCGCGGGAAGGAAACCGTCCCTTCGACAAGTTTCTGGCGTATTATCACCGCGACCAGCACGAATATCCCCGTCACCAGTTCCACTCTGAAAGCTGCGAGGGCCGGATACATCTCACCCGGACGAAGCAAAAATATGATCAGGTAGGCCAGCAACCCCCACATGGGATATTTCATCATGACCACGATGTTCAGCACCAGGATAATGGCTGCCACAATAATCATCGGATTAATATAAATACTGGCTATGCCGGTCAGAATGCAGACTGAAATCAATAGCAGCCAGAGGATCTGCTTGGTACTGATAAATTGTTTGTCGACTCTATCCATGGCAATCCCTGCCTGTTATACAAGCCCGGACTTAGGTGCGGCCAAGCTTTGCCCTGATTTTCGCCTTTACCTGTGCCCGGTCCTCTTTCTCCAGAATGAGGGCCCAGAAACCCGCCGCCATAATAATCGTGACCACGGCACAATCGAGAACGAGAGTCGGCCAGGTTCCGGGATCTATTAATTTGCATATGATATACGATGAAGGCAGAATCAATAAAATTGCTTTTACCGAGGATGCCGCCGCAAGAGTATAAAAATCCTTGATTTTCGCGCCCATTGTCTTGTAGAAGACAACCGGATATATGAAAATATATATTATCAATTGCGGGATTGCGGTCCCCAGTGCCACCCCCGCTATTCCCCGGCTTTGCACAAGGATTACGGACAAAATAATATTTGCCAGCGCCTCTGCGCCCAGTATAAAAAATGCAATACGGTGTTTGGAAATCCCGCTCAGGATGGCATTGGTGATATTATGCGGGAAAGCAAAGGCCGCCCCGAAAATGAGAATTTTGAGAATAATAATCGAGCCCAGGAAGTCCTTTTTCACCCAAAGCAGAATGAACGGTCCGCCGAAGAAAAACAACATTATGCAAAGGAACGCCGAGACATAGTAAAGGTACCGCATCGACTTTGAATAAATGCTCATTATTTTGGCATAATCCTCAAGAGCTTCATAGTGACTGATAGTCGATACCAGTGGAATGGCGATGGTCGAAATCGAACTTCGCAACTGTATTACTATCATGGCCGGAACCGAATAAAGCGTGATGGATTCGGTTGAGATAAAGGCCCCGATGACAATATTATCGGTCTGGTATATGACTGTCCAGGCAATAACAATCAGGAATGAATAAATCCCATAATTTATCATCTGCCTGGCGGTGGTTTTATCGATCAGACTTCGCGAGAATCTGACCTCAGGGAATAAATTAATTCTTATCCGAGTGCGCCAGACGATTCCGACTATGTTCAGAAATAGTATCAGGGCGGCCATTTCAATCAGACCAAGACCATTCTCCAGCAGGACAATGATTCCCAGAGTCTGGATTATATTATTGCCGATGACGAAATAGTTATTGATGTCGAATCGGTGAAA
>JBFMFJ010000221.1:0-6078 GCA_040752235.1 Candidatus Zixiibacteriota bacterium
GCCTTGGTCCTGACCACGACCGCTTTGCAAATCTCCGATTTTTTCACGGTGCCGCCGGGAATGGCATCCTTCACGGCGACCACGATAATATCGCCCAGGCGGGCATATCTTCTTTTACTACCGCCAAGAATACGGAAACACCGCGCTCTTCGTGCACCGGAGTTGTCGGCGACAATTAGATCTGTTTCTTCCTGTATCATCTTCTTACTCCTGATTCATCACGGGCGCATCAATTACTTGGCCCGCTCAACAATTTCCACCAGGCGCCAGCGTTTCTTTGCCGACAGAGGTCTGGTTTCCATTACCCGAACGATATCACCCACATTGGCTTCGTTGGCTTCGTCGTGAGCATACAGTTTCGAGGAAGTCCGGATGATGCGCTCGTACACCGGGTGCTTCATAGCCCCCTCAATATTCACGACAATAGTCTTGTCCATTTTACTGGAGATGACCCTGCCCTGCCTGAATTTACGCATATTTCTTTTCATATTTATCAACTTCCTTACTTATCTTCTTCCCCTTTGGGCGGCTCTACCTTTTCTTCCCCGGACTTGCCAAGGATGGACACTCGGGAATCAACAATTTTCCTGATCCCTTCGCGGTCCTCGGTAAGAATCGTCTCAATTCGGGCGATATCTCTTCTCAGGGTCCGAAGCTTAAGAGGATTATCCAGCTCTTTGAGCGACTTGCGCATCTTGAGATTGAAATACTCATCTTTGAGCTCATGGCGTTTTTGAAGGAGCTCATCGCGAGTTAAATCTCTAAGTGATTCCATCTTCATTTTTATGCCCCTTCCGTATCCGTTCTGGTAACAAATTTAGTCTTTATGGGCAATTTGGTTCCGGCCAGACGAAAAGCCTCGCGGGCCATACTTTCGGCCACACCTTCGACCTCAAACAGGATGCGCCCCGATTTGACCACCGACACCCAGTATTCCGGCGCGCCCTTGCCTTTTCCCATTCTGGTTTCGGCCGGCTTCTTGGTAACCGGCTTGTCCGGAAATATCCGGATCCAGACTTTACCGCCTCTCTTGATATATCTGGTGAGGGCAATACGGGCCGCCTCGATCTGCCGGTCGGTGATCCAGGCCGGCTCGAGCGCTTTCAATCCATATTCACCAAAGGAAACGGCGCTTCCGCGATACGCTTTGCCGCGCATGCGTCCCCTCTGCTGTTTCCGATATTTTACTTTACTCGGCATTAACATAACATTATCTCCCGGCTGCTATAGCACCCTCAACTCTTTTTATCATCAGGAGGAGTGGCATCTTTTTTTGGTTGGGGCGGTCCGCCCTTTTTACCGGAGTCGCGAACATCGGCGCCGCCGCCATCGCGCCTCGGCAGGGGTTCGCGTCTATCGCCGCGTCCCGGCCTGTCATCGTGTCTGCCGCCGCCTCTGCGGCCGCCGCGTCCGGCATCGCCGTCACGGCGTGGTTGATCGGAACCTTCCGATCTCGGAGGACGTCCTCCCTCGCCGCGGGAATCACCACGGGCATCCGGCCGGCGAACCCGGCCGCGTGGGCGGCGTTTACGGGACTTGTCATCACGACGGCGATCTCTGCGAGCCGGCATTTCGATTTCCTGTCTCTCGGTTGCACCTTTGTCAATTTCTTCCTTAACCGCCATTTCGCCGGCGCCATGCACCATGCCGCGGCAAATCCATACCTTGACACCAATACAGCCATAGGTGGTATGAGCGGTGGAAGTGGCATAATCAATGTCCGCTCTTAAAGTGTGCAGAGGAACACGACCATCCATATATTTTTCACTGCGGGCAATTTCCGCACCGGCCAACCGTCCGCCACAGACGACCTTGATACCATCGGCGCCCATCTTCATCGAAGCCGCAATCGCCTTCTTCATGGCTCGCCGATAGGAAACACGCCCTTCCAGCTGACGGGCGATGGAATCGGCCACCAGTCTGGCATTCAGTTCCGGCTTCTTGACTTCTATAATATTCAAGGAGATGTCTTTTTTGGTCAGAAGCTGCAACTCTTCACGCAGTTTGTCGACCTCAGATCCTTTGCGGCCGATAACAATTCCGGGGCGCGAAGTATGGATATCGACAGTAACCTTCTTGGGAGCCCGCAGAATCTCGACCTTGGCCAAACCGGCATTATCCAGTCGAGCGTTAATGTATTTTTTCACCATCATATCTTCATAAATGAAGTTGGCGAATTTGCTGCCAGCAAACCATTTGCTGTTCCAGGATTTTATGACTCCCAGGCGGAATCCTATTGGGTGCGTCTTCTGTCCCAAGCTTATCTCCTCACTCTATTCTTCTTTCTTGGTGTCTTCAGTATCCGCGACATCATCGGCCGCAGCCTCCGTCCCGGACGCCGCTTCCTCGGAAGCAGCTTCGGTTTCATCTATTTTATCAACATCGACTTCGTCTTTGGCCGCCGCCTTCTTCGCCCTGGAAGCAGACTTCTTCGGCTTGACTGCGGTCTTTTTTTCCTCGGTCTCAGGCGTCTCTTCTTTGGCTTTTTTCCTGCGTCCGCCCTTGGGCTTGGCAGTTTCGGGTTCAGGTTCGCCCTCGACCTCGACAGTCAAATGACAGAATCTTCTCCGAATCCTGTGCGCCCGCCCCATCGACTGAAAACGTACTCTCGGTGCCATCGGACCGCCGTCGACCATAATATTGGTGATGGACAGGTCTTCCGCTTTGAGTTTGGCAGTCCCGACATTCGCGATGGCGTTCGCCGCAGCAGCCTTGACGGTCTTGGCCAAATGATGAGCAGCCACTTTCGGGGTATAGTTCAGAATATTCAAAGCTTCTTCAACCGGTTTACCCTTAATAAGTGCAGCCACCCGGCGCATCTTCTTGGGTGACGTTCTCAGGAATCTGACTCGTGCACGTGCTTGCATCTTCTGTTCCCCTATCTAATGGTACTGGCCCGCTCGACCAGTTTACCGCCATGCCCGCGGAAAGTTCGTGTCGGAGCGAATTCGCCAAGCTTATGCCCCACCATATTTTCAGTGACATAAATAGGGATAAACTTGTTCC
The DNA here is from genome assembly GCA_040752235.1 of Candidatus Zixiibacteriota bacterium. GTDB lineage: Bacteria > Zixibacteria > MSB-5A5 > GN15 > PGXB01 > PGXB01. The sequence goes on from JBFMFJ010000221.1 coordinate 3,007, forward strand.
CGTTGTGAACCGCCAGCGTATGCCCGACAAATTCCGGGACAATGGTCGTACGACGCGCCCAGGTTTTGATAACCCTTTTCTCGCCGGACAGATTCAGAGCATCGACTTTCTTGTACAGCTTGGCATCAACATACGGGCCTTTTTTCAGTGACCTCGCCATTTATTCCTCCGAACTAGTTTTTCTTCCTACGTGACTCAACTATATATTTACTACTTTGTTTTTTCTTCTTGCGCGTCTTCAAACCCTTGGTAATCTTGCCCCACGGGGTACAAGGATGACGCCCTCCGGAGCTGCGGCCCTCGCCGCCACCCATCGGATGATCGACAGGGTTCATGGCCACACCGCGGACTTTGGGACGCCAGCCGCGCCAGCGCGCCGCACCGGCCTTGCCCCAGGAAAGGTTTTTATGATCCGCGTTGCCAATGGTCCCGATTGTACCATAGCAGGTCTGCTTGACCAGCCGAACCTCGCCGGAGGGCATTTTCAGATGAGCAAATTCACCCTCTTTGGCCACAAGCTGCACATAGGTTCCGGCGCTTCGAGCAATCTTGCCGCCACAGCCGGGATACAACTCCACGTTATGGAGAAAAGTGCCCAGAGGCATAAGGCCGACCGGAAGCGAATTGCCGTTTCTGATTTCGGCCTTTTCACCGGCCATGAGAACATCATTGACCTTTATGCCGTCCGGAGCCAGGATATATCTCTTTTCGCCGTCGGCAAAGTGCAACAGGGCGATATTGGCCGAACGATTGGGATCATATTCGATCGAGGCCACGCGGGACGGGATGTCGCGCTTGTCGCGCTTGTAGTCGATCAGACGATAAAAACGCTTGTGACCGCCTCCCCGATGCCGCGCGGTAACGCGACCTTTATTGTTTCTTCCGCCGGATTTCTTCATCGGTTCGAGCAGGGCTCTTTCCGGCATTATGGAAGTAATCTCCTCAAAAGTAGAAACCGTCCTAAAACGTTGAGAAGGAGTAACCGGTTTAAATTTCTTGACACCCATGGTAATTCCTATTCCCTGTCTTAGATATTTTCAAAATCCGCAATTTTCTGGCCTTCTTTCAACGTCACGATCGCCTTTTTCCAGGCGCCGGTTCTACCGGAGTGCATCCCAAGACGTTTCGGCTTTCCGGACACCATCATCGTGCGAACCTTTTCGACTTTCACATTAAAAGCCTTCTGGACAGCCTCTTTGATCTGAAGCTTATTGGCGGCACGTTTAACGTGAAAAATATAGGCGTTATCTTTTTCTTTCAGTACCAGCGACTTTTCCGTCATCAGGTGGAGCTGCAATACATCTCTCGCATCCTTCATTATGCAAACACCTCCTCAATCTTCTCAAGCCCGGCCCTGGTGACCAGAAGGACATCGGCATTGACCACATCAAAAGCATTGGCCAGCGCGGCCCGAGAATAATTGACCTTGTCCATATTTCGCACCGACATATGGAGGTTTCTATTAACACCCTCATCAAGAATAAGGCACTTCTTTTTATCCAGGCCAAGTTTATCCAGAATCGTTGACACCACTTTGCTCTTGATACCGGCCAGTTCAAGATCTTCCACGACCATCACTCCCTCGATACGGGCCTTGTCCGAAAATGCCGACAATAGAGCTGTCCGCTTCATCTTTCTCGGAAACCGGTTGTAATAGTTGCGGGGTTCGGGGCCGAAAATAATGCCGCCGCCACGCCAGAGAGGTGACCGACGCGTGCCGGAGCGCGCCCGGCCGGTTCCTTTTTGACGCCACGGTTTGGCGCCGGACCCGGATACATCCGAGCGGCCTTTGCAGCTTGAGGTCCCCTGCCGTTGATTGGCCAGATAGTTGACGATGTACTGATGAACCAGCGTCGGATTCGGCTCCAGGCCGAAAATGGCATTGCTCAACGTAATCGTTCCCGTTTCGGCGCCTTCTTTATTGTATACCTTAACTTCCATATAACACCGCCATTCTATCGGACTCTATTAGTCTTTCTTATCCTGAGGAGCGAACCCTTTTTGCCGGGTACGGCTCCGCGAACCAAAAGAAGATTCTGATCTTCTATAACCTGCACGACTTCAAGATTCACCACCGTGACTCTGTCCTTGCCGGTTTTGCCGGCCATGCGCATTCCTTTGAATACGCGGGAAGGGTACGATGATGAACCGATTGATCCCGGGGCTCTCTGCCGGTCGGATTGACCGTGCGTGATCTGCGCTCCGCCAAAACCATGGCGGCGCATTACGCCCTGAAATCCCAGCCCTTTCGAGGTGCCGGTGATATCGACTTTCTCACCCTTCCGGAAAATGCCGACCTTGACCAGATCACCGACATTAATCTCACCCTCAAATTGTATTTCCCGCAGGATGCGGGCCGGCTCAACGCCGCCTTTCTCAAAATGACCCATTGCTGGTTTGTTGAAGAGTTTCTTCCGTTTCTCGCCGAAACCGACCTGAAGCGCCTCGTAACCGTTCTTCTCATCTGTTCGCCTGGCAACAACCACACAGGGACCAGCCTCAATGACAGATACCGGGATCGCCTGACCATCCTCGCCGAAAACGCGCGTCATTCCGAGTTTTTTTCCAATAATTTCTTTCATCAGTTTACCACCATCAAGTCTTGATCTCAACATCAACACCGGCCGGTAAATCAAGCTTCATTAAGGCGTCAACGGTCTGAGGAGTCGATTCATAAATGTCAATCAGACGCTTATGAATCCGGGTTTCAAACTGCTCGCGCGATTTCTTGTCGACGTGCGGCGAGCGCAGCACTGTATACACAGTGCGTTTTGTCGGAAGAGGAATGGGCCCAGCAATACGAGCACCAGTGCGCAGGACTGTTCGCGCAATTTCCTTAGTCGATTTGTCAAGCGAATAGTGATCGTACGCTTTCAGCTTGATTCTAATTTTTTGGCCATTCATACCTATTAATAACCTTTATGTCTAAAAAGTATCTCTATTCGTTACTCAATAATTTCGGCGATAACGCCGGCGCCGACGGTTCGGCCGCCTTCACGAATCGCAAAGCGAAGCTCTTTCTCCATCGCGATCGGCGTCAGCAACTCCGCTTCAAGCGAAACGTTGTCACCA
>JBFMFJ010000222.1:0-6049 GCA_040752235.1 Candidatus Zixiibacteriota bacterium
AAATCGCGCCGGAGTCGGCCCTGATATCGCAAAGCAAACGGCTTCTGGCCGATGCTTATGTCGGGCTGGGCAAATTCGACCTGGCCGAAACCGCCGCCCGCGAGGCGCTGGTGGTGGCCGAGAAAATAAACGAGCGGGTCGAAATCGCCGGGTGCTATCGTGTTTTTGCCCTTATCGACCGGGAAAAGGGCAACAAGCAGGGATGCCGCGAGTGGTTCAAGAAAGCCTGTGATATATATACCATGATTAAATCCCGCTATGAACTGGCGGTGACCCGGTATCTGGCGGCGAAATCCGGTATCTATGACGACGGCGAGCGGTCGGCCATGCTGTATCTGGCGCGGGAGTATTTCCAGTCCGAGGATGTCCATAAATTCGTCGAAAAAATCGACCGGGAACTCAACGCCCGACCGAAAGTCGAAATAAAGAACATAAAATCCGACAACCATGCCCCGGTTTTTATCGCCGCCAGTCCCAAGATGATAAAGATTGTCGAACTGGCCGAAAATGTGGCGCAGTCCGATTTGAATATTCTTCTGACCGGCCCGACCGGCGCCGGTAAGGACCAGCTGGCGAAATACATTCACTACTGCTCCGGCCGCAAGGGCGAGTTCGTGATAGTCAATGCCGCGGCTATCCCGGACAGCATGGTGGAGTCGGAGCTGTTCGGCTACCGCAAAGGTGCCTTCACCGGCGCCGAACGGGATAATCCCGGCCTGATGGTTGAGGCCGACGGCGGCACCTTCTATTTAAATGAGATCGCCGACGCGGCCAAGCAACTTCAAGTAAAGCTTCTTGAAGTCATTGAGAATAAGACTATCCGGCCCCTTGGCGGGATAACAAAAAGGAAAGTTGATATAAGGATTATCGCCGCCACCAATCATGATCTCGAGGCCCGTATGCGTGAGGGTAAATTCCGTCCGGACCTGTTTCATAGACTTAATGTTGTCCCAATGGCACTGCCACCATTATCCGATCGATCCAAAGACATACCGCTTTTGACCCGGCATTTTCTTGAGAAGAATAAAGTTGATATGAGTGACGCAAATCAAAAGACCATAAATGATTTCTGCCGGTTTTTAAGTAATCGCAACTGGCCCGGCAATGTCAGAGAATTAATGGCGTTTATCGATCGACTGAATGTATTGGCTGGTGGAGACATCGATTTAATGCTTCGACTTGCCCGTGACGGTAGTTCGACAGAGCGTGAAATACTCCTGAATATATTGAATGAGACTGGCTGGAATCGTCATGAAACCGCCCGGATTTTGGGAATATCCGAGGGAACTGTCCGAAACCGTATCAGGCAATTCGACCTCAAAAGAGGTTCTTCCGCGTAATTTACGTGATGGGCACCTCAGGATCACGTAATTTACGTGACACACATTCTTCCGTTTAATAATAACATCTGAATAAATCTGCCCTAATCTATTAACTGATAATTATTTCATTAAATATTCCCTGTCCCGATTTGCCCGGCACTCTTTATGCAATAATCAATTTTGACCGGAGGCGTAAGACAGGTTCCCAACCGGGTAGTAGTTGTGATGCCTACTGCCAAAGCTGTCCGGCGGCAGATATGCCGCCGGATGGCGGAAAATGGGTTAGGATATATTTATTCAATATACAACCAACGCCTTTTGGCAAAATAAACCAAAAGGGATATAACGTCGTCACTTAAATATGGGAGAGTACCATGAAAAAGATGAGAAGTGTGTTTTTGGGCTTTATTGTCTGGATGATAATAAGCTCACCAGTATGGGCAGGACCACCGGGAGCAAGTTTTTTTGCCAGCGGATGGTCCGATGTCGTGTGGTGGATACGTTTTTGGTTGAACATTGCTGCTGAGATTCCGATTATTATGTAATTGATCCATTTTGACATTGGCCGGGCTCGCAGATGAATCTGCGAGCCTGCAGTAAAAAGCGGGAATCAATGATACGAATTATCAAAATCCTGACTCTTGTCCTTAGCCTACCCTGTTTGGACATCTTTGCGGGTTCTTCCAACCAGACTGCAGCGGATTGTCTTATCAGAGGCAGGGAGTATCAGACTTTGGGTAAACTGAGTGAAGCACAACAAGCTTACTCACTTGCTATAAAGAAAGATCCGGATTGCGCTGATGCCTATTCTAATTTGGGTGTGATCTATTACAGCCAGAACAGCTATGCTCTGGCAAAGAAAATGTTTGAAAAGGCTTTGGAATTTGACCCCAATCTTACCGAGGCTAGGCAAAACCTAGGCGTTGTTTATTACGCCACCGGACGTGTGGAAAAGGCAATCGATTTATGGCGGAAGGCGCTAACAATGGATCAGCATTACTATGATCGTCCAAGACTTCATTTATTTATTGGAATCGCCTATCTGTTTTCGCCGGAAATTGTCAAATTGGATGATTTTATCCGACTCGCCATTCTGGAGTTTGATAAGGCGATGGTGTCTGACTCCGCTTTTGCCGAGGCGCATTATTGGAAAGGCAAGGCGCTGGAATTGGTCCCAGATATTTCGGGGGCAATGATTGAATACATGCAGGCCACCACTATTGATAAATGTTATGCGGAAGCCTATAACCAATGGGGGATATTACTATACACCAGAGAAAATTATGGATTGGCATGGGATAAATTTAACAAAGCGATTTTCTGTGATCCTGATAATGCCAATTATCATTATAATCTTGGCTTGAGTTATTCAGCCAGAATGATGAATCCGGAAGCGGAGGAAGAATTCCGAAAGGCTTTGAAACTGAATCCATATATAGACTCCTCTGATAAACCAATAATGATTCACACCCGGAAAACAAAACCGATTTTGCCATAAGATGGCCTGATTGGTATTTTGATATACCTCCCACAAAAAAAGGTGCATCCATCAAAAACGGATGCACCCCTCTTCAGGATTTTAGTGGCGGTGAAGGTTGAGGTCGATCCTCATTTATTACTATAAATATATCAAAATCATCCTGATTGTCAATTGCCGAATTCTAAAAATCGCAAATCCGCCAATTGCTCAACCTGCCAGTATCGCCCTAATTTTATAAAGATCAATAACTTACTTGAATTCGACCAATTCCACGTCGAATACCAGAGTTTTCCCGGCCAGCGGGTGATTGGCATCGACCATAACCGAGTCATCCTTGACCCCGGTAATCAGGACCGTAAACGGCGACCCGTCGGGCCGCTGCATCTCGAACTGCATGCCGCTGTCGACCGGAATGGAATCCGGAAAAACCGCCCTGGGAATGGTCGCCATCAATTCCGGGTGAATATCGCCGTAACCTTCAAGCGGGGGTACGGTTACTGTCTTCTTTTCTCCAACCGCCATGCCGATAAAGGCGATCTCAAAACCGGGAATGAATGTGCCGCTGCCGATTACAAATTCCACCGGGTCACTGCCGTAGGAAGTGGCAAACTCGGTACCGTCCTCAAAATGTCCGGCGTAATGGGCCTTTACCGTATCGCCGTCTTTGGCCCGTCTTTCTTTGGCACATGAAACCATCAACAGCGCCAGCAATCCTACCAGCATCAACCCGAAAGCAAGCTTTTTCATAATCCTCAATCTCCTCAAAACATATTATTTATCCGGCAGCGGAAAATCAATTTTGTCCTTCTACTGGATAAACGGGAATATACATTTCTAAACAGCAATTCCAAGCTTTAAATGGGTCCGAAACGAGAAATTTTGACCACGCCATGACCCCCTGTTTGCATTTGACAGGCTCGATTATTTGTCGTAAATTCACCCTCATCATGAATATGCCCAATAAATTGACGCTGGCCAGAATCATCCTTTCACCCATTTTTATGTCCTTTTTCCTGGTTGATAACGCCTACAGCCGGATATTCGGATTCCTCCTTTATATATTCGCTGCGCTGACCGACCTGTTCGACGGCCACTATGCCCGCAAATACGGTATTGTCACCGGCTTCGGGAAATTCATGGACCCCCTCGCCGATAAAATCCTTGTCTCGAGCGCCTTTATCGGACTGGTCGCGATGGGTTATGCGCGAGCCTGGATGATAGTCCTGATTATCGCCCGCGACTTTTATGTCACCGGGCTCCGCTCATTGGCCGCCTACAGGGGCACTGTCATTCCGGCCTCATCCATGGCCAAGCTGAAAACCGTTATGCAAATGACCGTTATTTCATTCATCATGCTGATAATCACCATGGATTCGCTCTTTCAAATATATCCCAGCCCCCTGAGTTCATTGCTTCAATTCGACCGTCAGCTTGTTTATGATATTATTATGGGTATCGTGACTATCCTGACTGTCTACACCGGTTTTGATTACACTTTTAAATATTACAGTATGATAAAGAACGTCCTGAAATGAATAAAACCTTCCTTATCAAGTTCTTTGCCTCCGGCTTTTATTCCAGTTACAGCGAGATTGTCCCCGGCACAACCGGGACATTCCCGGCCTGGCTGATCGCATATTTCCTGGTCGGAGGCAGCAGTACCGCCGTGATAATCGCGGCTATTGCATTGACAGTTATTTCCGTCTGGCTGGCGTCGCTTGCCGAAAATGTCTATGGCCACGATGCCAAAAAAATTGTCATCGATGAGTGGGCCGGAATGTTTATCACTATTATCCTGGTCCCGTATTCATTGCTGAATTATATCATAGCTTTTATCGCATTTCGCGGTTTTGATGCTGTCAAAATCTGGCCGGCCAATATCGCGGAGAGACTGCCTCGCGGGTGGGGCGTTACCGCCGATGATGTCGTCGCCGGGATCCAGGCCAATCTTTTGACACACTTGATTGTATATATAATAAATTTGTATATTTAGTCCGCTTGAAAATATGCCATAAGGAGCACTAAGCATATGGACGCCGAATTAATCAGTATTGGCGATGAGATCATAACCGGTCATACCATCGACACCAATACCCCATATATAGCCCGCCGTCTTGCCGAAATAGGCCTGAGCGTGGTCTATCGTTCCGCCGTCGGCGATGATCTTCCACGGATGGAGGAAGTCATCCTGCAGGCGCTTAAGCGGGTTGATGTCGTTATTGCTACGGGCGGACTGGGGCCGACCGATGATGACATCACCAAGAAGGCGATCGTGAAAGTATTCAAAAGGAATCTGGTCTTTCATGAGGATGTCCTCGATGATCTCAAACGGCGTTTTGCCGCCCGCGGCCTGGAAATGCCCGCCATCAACCAGAATCAGGCCCTGCTTCCCCAGGGAGCGGTTTATCTCCCCAATCGAGTCGGCTCGGCGGTCGGTATTGTCATTGTTGAAGGGGGGAAAATTTTTGCATCATTGCCGGGCGTACCTCAGGAGATGGAAGTCATCACCGATGAAGAACTGGTGCCGTATCTGCAGGCGCATCTGGTCAAACAGGGGCATCTGAAAATCCATAAGCTCCGGACAACCGGTATTTTCGAATCGGCTCTGGCTGAAAAAATCGCCCCGAATATAAAGCTCCCCGAAAATGTCCGCCTGGCCTATTTGCCGTCATACAGTGGCGTCGATCTGCGTGTGATTGCCTCCGGCGGCACACGTGAGATGGCCGATGAAGCCGGCGATAAAATGGTCGCTCAGCTCCGTCAGTTGGCCGGGAAATATATTTACGGCGAAGGGGAAGACACTCTGGAAGGCGTTGTCGGCAAACTTCTGACCGAGCGGGGAGAGACGGTTGCCACCGCCGAGTCATGCACCGCCGGAATGCTGTCGGGAAAGATTACCGAAGTCCCCGGCTCATCGAAATATTTTATGCAGGGCGTCGTGACGTATTCCAATCAGTCCAAAATTGATCTTCTCGGCGTCCCGGCGAAAACAATTGAGAAATTCGGCGCCGTTTCAAGCGAGACCGCCGAGGCCATGGCATCAGGCATCTTGTCAAAAGCCGGGACCGATTATGGCGTGGCCATCACCGGCATTGCCGGGCCCGATGGCGGCACCGAGGAGAAACCGGTCGGGACTGTCTTGATTGCGGTGGCCTCGAAAAAAGGTGTCGTTTCCAAAAAATTCCTAATGGCCCCATACCGGCAGGCTGTTCGGGGAAGATCGGTTTATGCCGCACTGGAGATGCTT
>JBFMFJ010000223.1:0-6016 GCA_040752235.1 Candidatus Zixiibacteriota bacterium
TTCATACCATATATATCGATACGCTGACATCCGAGTTCATCGAGCCTGAGGGAGTCATCCGTGAGGTGCGCCATGTATCGCTGGATAATATCGAATCCGGAGACTATTATGTGGATGTCGCACTAAAGACGCACCGTAACAAAGTCGTCGATAGGGCCAGGACCGAATTCTATCTTTACTGGTCGCCGGAAGCGATGGTCATAAATGATTACAAAACCGCCCTGGCTCAGCTTCGCTATATCGCCGATCCCGGTGATATTAAAACCATGGAAAAGGCCAGTGATTCCGAAGAGCGGCTGGCCAAATGGAATGAATTCTGGCTGACGAAAGACCCTTCGCCCGGAACCAAGGAAAACGAGACAAAAAACGCATACTACCGGAGAATCGAGTTTGCCAATCGCAATTTTTCGGTAATGAAAAAACCGGGCTGGCAGAGTGATCGCGGTATGGTTTATATCGAATACGGTGAACCGGATCAGATAGAGGATTATCCTTTTGAGTTGAATTCCAAGGCATATCAGATCTGGTATTATTATCATCAGGGTGATTTCAGGAGATTTGTATTCATCGATGAGTGGGGTGATAATGATTTCAAGCTGCTGTACCCGTATGATGGCAGGTCATGGTAGTTTACAGTCGATTTTAATAACAGGGTAAAAAATGAAAACGTTGCTTCTTTCTTTGATGTTTCTACCTGCGATTTTAATCCTCTCGTTCGCCTTTATTGTTCCCCTTTCAGCCAAACCGATCAGCATTCAGGCCGGGATCCTTGTATATCCGGATCCGGAATTGGGGGACAAGGTCTTACTGGAATTTCCATTTGCGGTCCATCGCAATCAATTTACATTCATGCCCAACGACAGCATGGGTGGTTTTTTACTGGGGGCGGTATTCGCCGAAGTGATGCTGACCGACCAGAACGGAAAAAATGTCGATTCGGCCAATATTTATTTCCTGACGCGCGCCAGGGATACCGTGGATGCCGCCGATAGCGAGTCGAGGCTTTTCAATCAGCTTTCCCTTGAAGTGAAACCGGGCACCTATTCCGGCAAACTTACCGTTATTGATGTCATCAATAAAAATGAAGGCACCTTCTTATACGACCGCATTGAGGTTAATCCCCCGATTCGCAACCGGTTGAAATTGAGCAGCATTGAATTCGCCCATCAGATAAGCGACGCCGGGGGGCAGAATAAATCGGGGAATCCTGTTCTGGTAAAAAGCGGACGTTCCATTATTCCCGATCCCATGGGATTATATGCCGAAAAAGATTCCACCATGTACATTTATGCCGAGCTCTATAATATTTCCTATGATCCCGACATACGCGATTCATTCCTTGTCCAGTACACTATTCTTGACGACAAGGGGATAACATACCACCAGTTTTCGGATTACTGGCAGATAAAGCCCGGAACATCATCGGCCATCAGTTCTGCTCTGAATATTTCCGACGTGTGGCCCGGCCGTTATACACTTGTAATGACAGCGGATGATTTTCGATCCGGACAGGCCGATACGGTCAAAAGTTCATTCATAAAATTTCCGAAACCCGGAGCGGCCGGCGATCTGGTTGCATACCGGCATCGCTTCCCGTATGATAGCATCGGATTAGAGACAAAAATGAGGTTAACGCGCTATTTGCTTTCCCCGCAGGATATGGCTCTGCTGAATGAATTGAATGACGCAGGGAAGGATCGGTTTCTCGATCAGTACTTCACGGATCATGACACCGATCCCACGACAGAGATAAATGAGTACCTTAATGACTTATATATTCGTTATCTTTATTCGAACGAACATTTCTCCAGCCTTCCCGGCTACGGCGACGGATGGTCGCGAGATCGGGGGCGGGTATTGATGCAATACGGCAACTGGGATGAGCGCCAGGAAGAATTGACTCCGGCCTACGGAAAGGCATTTGAAATATGGAAATATTATAAGCTGCAAAAAGGCGGCGTTGTATTCGTCTTTCAGGATGTGGGCGGGTATGGTGATTTCAAGCTGGTGCATTCTACCGCCGAGGGAGAGGTTTTCAATAGCGAATGGGATAATTTTATTAAGGGCGGTAACCTGCCCGGCGATGAACAACAGGAATAAAAAAAAGCCCGGGCATTTCGAACCGGGCCTTTTAATATCATAAACCGAAATTTATTTGCCTTCTTTTTTGCTCAGATCGCTCCCGGGAATGCGAAGGACTCTTTTAACCGGAATGGTAAACCGTGATGAGGTTTCATCGGAGACCTGAATCGTAATGGACTTTTCGAATTCTTCAGGAAGGAATTCATCCATTACTTCAATCCGTCCTTTTTCCTTTGAACCGGCCTTGATCTTCTTCGGCATCTTTAGTTTGAACATTTTTAACGGCATGTCGATCAACTGAATGTCGAGATCCTTATCGGATACATTGGCGATTTCGAATTCGAGCGATTTGCGGACGGCCTCACCGAATTGAGACACATCGAACTTATAAGGATAAATCGTTATCGGATATGTCGAATCCGGATTGATGATCACATCGGCACTGATTTTTACATTCTTGGTATCAGGTCCTTCATTAGTCGTAATCGACGGCCGTTTGGTCTGGCGACCGCGAGATGTCAGTGTCTTATAAATTATTTCCAGCCTGGTGCTGTCACCGACAGCAAGCTCCTGTTTGTCAAGCGGAGCCTTTGTGCATCCTCACCCAGGGCGGACATTGACAATCTTGAGAGAGTCTGTCCCGGTGGAAAACAGCCAAAATACATGACTAATCTGCGAATTCTGAGGTACAAAACCGAAATCGAATTCTGCTTCGGGAATAGTAAGTTTCGGCTGTGCATTTGAAATATCGGAAAACAATATTACAAATGCCAGGAGAAGGGACAAAATCGTTATATATTTCATAAAAGTCCTCCAATAAATCCCCAGCGGTGATCAGCGGTCCCGCCTAATATGTAAGTTATTATAATTACCTAATTTACTCAATTAAGCCGGTCTGTCAAGTTTATATTTGGCCGACTATTCTTTGGGCTTGTATAACTTTCTTTTTACGGGAATCGAGTATAAATGCTTCTCCGATTTACTATCTATAAACTCGAACGTCAAATAACTGTCAAACTCTTTATCAATATAATTTTCATCTATTACTACTCTGCCAAAGGCGGTATCGTTTGGGGGAATAAAACCGGGAAAGTCGATTTTATAGTATTTCTCATTGGAATAAACCAGTTTGAGCGGAACATATTCATCGCTTTTATTGATAATCTGGAAGGGGAATTCCCTTGTATCGGCCTCGCCGAATTGTGATGCGTTTATAATAAAAGGAAAGGCATGAATCGGTTTATACATTTTCACATCCGCCACGATAAAGGCGACAATTCGAATTCGGACAATCCTGCTTTCCCCGTCATTATAAATGTGCGGCCGCCATTCCTTCTGGCCGACAAAAGATGACGTGTTAAATTTCAGGCGAACGACAGTGCTGTCGCCGGGCGGCAGGACCGTTTTTTCAAGCGGGAATTCTATGCAGGAGCAAAATGTATTCACATCTGAGATTTTCACCGGTTTGTCGCCGGTTGACCGCAATATAATATCCTGACAAAAATCGGTATACTGGGGAACGATACCCAGATCGATGGTATCAATATTTGTGGTCAGAACCGGGCCGGCCCATATATTCGCAGCTGTTAAAATAAAGACAAATATAAAAAAAGGCAGTCTCCGCATCATCTTTTCACCTCGATTACTATTATAAAACTTCAATAATATATTTGTTCCAGCAAAAAGGCAAGGGATTTTCCTCGACAACTCGTTATCCTGTTGATTTTTACAGATATAATGCCTATTTTCTCGTATTACCGGCGTAAAATGTCTATTGCCCGGCCCGTGACCGGTTATAATGGCTGCGGGATATGGGCGGAACGCCTTTTGAATGGAAATATATTTGTCCGGAGGAATGTATGAATCCCAAAGCTTATCTGGATCAAAATAAACAGACAAGAATCAATGAGCTTTTTGAATTTTTGAGATTTCCGTCTGTCTCGGCCAAGAGCGATCATAATAAAGATGTTCTGGCCTGCGCCCAATGGCTGTGCGATCACCTTAATAAAAAGGTAGGCATTGATTCAAGGATTATGCCCACCGGCGGGCACCCGGTCATATTCGGAAGCAAAATAAGCTCGCCCGACAAGTTGACCGTGCTCTATTATGGGCATTACGATGTTCAGCCGCCGGAACCATTGAATCTATGGAGAACCGAGCCTTTTAACCCGATTATCGAAGGAGATTATATAATTGCGCGGGGTGCGACTGATGACAAAGGGCAGCTGCTGACCCATCTAAAAGCCCTTGAAGCATATCACGCCACCGGCATGGACCTCCCGATTAATGTAAAGCTCCTGATAGAGGGGGAAGAGGAATCCGGGGCCGAGAATCTGGCCAGATTCGTGGAAGAAAACGCCGAGCTGCTTAAAGCCGATATAATTGTCGTTTCCGATGGTTCACAGTTCGGCAAGGATAAGCCCGCTGTAACTTATGGCCTGCGCGGCGTGGTTTCCGTAGAAGTGAAAATAACCGGGCCTGACCGGGATTTACATTCCGGCGGCTTCGGGGGATCGGTTCCGAATCCAGTCAATGTCCTGGCCGGAATCATTGCCCGCATGCATGATAAGGACGGCAAAGTACTGGTTGATGGTTTTTATGATGATGTTGTACCGATCAGTGATTGGGAGCGAAAGCAGTTCGCCAAACTACCCTTTGACAAGAATGAATACCTGAAAAAGGTCGGATGCAAGGGGCTTCATGGCGAGAAGGGCTATTCCGTCTATGAGCAGATTTGGGCCAGACCGACTCTTGATGTCAACGGCATTATGGGCGGATATCAGGGAGAAGGCGGAAAGACGATTATTCCATCATGGGCGCAGGCGAAGATTACCATGCGCCTTGTTCCCGATCAGAGGGCCGATGATATCCTGAACAAGTTTGAGAAATTCGTCAGAAAAATCTGCCCCGATTATGTCGAATGCGAGGTCTTCATACATGGCGGTGCCGCGGCGGTGGTTGTGCCGACCGAAGGCCCCTGGCTGGATGCCGCCGCCAGAGCCATAAAAACCGGATTCGGCATCGAACCGGTGTTCACGAAAGAGGGGGGGTCCATTCCGATTGTCGGGACATTCAAGAAAGTGCTGGGTATTGACACGCTTTTATTGGGTTGGGGGCAAAATGAAGACAACGCTCATTCGCCGAATGAAAGATTTTCAGTGAATGATTTTCATCGCGGCTGCTACGCCGGATTGGCCCTTATAGAAGAACTGGCTAAAGTGAAGGCATGATATGGACCTTGGATTGAAAAATAAAGCTGCCCTGGTAACGGGTTCCTCGACAGGACTTGGCTATGCAACCGCTCTGGCTCTGGCCGAGGAAGGAGCGCTGGTAGCCATTAACTCTCGTTCCTTAGACAATCTCGTCAAGGCAAAGGAAAAAATCCGCTCGGCCACAGGCAACGAGCCCGCCATTATTGACGGCGATATATCGCAGAAAGGTGCAGCCGAGGAAATAGCCCGCAAGGCAATTAAGTTACTTGGCAAAATCGATATACTGGTTTCCAATGCCGGCGGACCACCCGCAGGGAAATTCCTGGATTTGGAAAAAGAGGCCTGGATAAAAGCCGTCGATTTGACGCTGCATTCGGCCATAAATCTGACCCGGGCCGTTGTGCCGGGGATGATTGAGCGGAAGTGGGGGAGGATAATTTACATAACCTCTCTGGCGGTCAAACAGCCGATCGACAATCTCTTGATTTCGAATACGCTCCGGGCAGGGCTGACCGGGTTTGCCAAATCCATTTCAAATGATCTTGCCAAACATGGTCTCACTATCAACACGGTTGCGCCCGGATATACTGAAACGGAAAGACTGGTTCATCTGGCCGAGGTAGAATCAAAGGCGAGCGGTAAAGCCGTGCAGGATATTTATGCCGGGTGGGCGGCCAATGTGCCTGCCGGAAGGCTGGGCAAGCCTGAGGAATTGGCGGCCC